>JAYRIK010000239.1:0-6992 GCA_041906865.1 Candidatus Auribacterota bacterium | reverse complement strand
GGCTACCAGGTTCTGTTTCAAGTACTTTCAAAAGAACACTGGCTGGCATTTCTAAATCCACTACAACGCCGTCATTAATCGAGAGTTTCACCTCTAAATTTTCAGCCAAAAAATGACTTCTCTCTCCGACAATTTCAGCCGAAACAGCATGATTATGATAATCCTCTAAATCTAAAAAATAATATTGCCCATCATTATGATAAAGATATTGGCAATCCTTGGATTCCAACATCACGGCTTCTACAGAATCTTGAGGTCGAAAACGATTTTTAATGGTTTTACCTGTTTTTAAATTCTTCAAGGTGGTCTGAACCATGGCCCGCCAATTTCCAGGAGTCACATGCTGATACTCGGTTACAACATGAATTTGACCATTAAAATTAATGGCCATCCCTGGTCTCAATTCTCCTGCTTGCATAATAAAATCTCCTCTAAAACCCTTCTTAAACGACAGAACATCAGAAAACAAAGATCAAAACATGATGTTCAATGTACGATCTTTCATTAAAGTTGTGCTAATATAAAGCTCGATCAACATTTTTGCAATATGAAAACACTCACAATACAGCAATCGCAAAGAAAGATAGAAATGAATGCTTCTCGATTCGTTGCACTCACTCGAAGTATATTATTGTTCGAGCAAAGTCGAGAACCCTCCTAATTCTCAGATGAAAACACTCGCTCTAGCAACCGATCCCAAAGGGGAAGTCTTAAAATTAGAAGATTGGGCCATGATGGCTCGATCGGGAGATCTCTATCGAGAACCCTTCGAAGAAGAGCTTTGCGACTTTCCCAAAACAGCCGAAATTTCCTTTCTCCCCAAGCGTTCTCCCATTGTTTGGAACCCAAAACGCCATCAACCCCAAATGCTGGAGCAAGACCCTTTAACAGGGCAAAGCCTTTCTACAGCTTCTGTTATTTTGCCCATTGGTTATTTAAGAACACTCCTCCCTGCTTCAACTCCTTCAGATAAAGACTTTTTACCTCAATGGGCCTATACCGCCGTAGGACTTCAACAGAATAAATGGAAAGTGGCTGCAATAAAAATTGAAACCCATAATGATCATTGGGAAAACCATTATTACAATACCCCTGAACTTTCTGTAAAACTTCAAAAAAAACTACTTCAACAACCTAAGAATCGAGTCCTTCAACAGCTTTCAATTTGCGCAAAAGATTATCATTGTAGCACCGCACAAAATATTTTCTATGAACGCTGGGAAGGAGCTCTTCCTGTTTCGCCTGCTTGTAATGCCCAATGTGTCGGTTGCATCAGTCTTCAACCTGAAGATTTACCTCCTTCAAGCCATGAGCGCATCCGATTTGCGCCGACTGTAGAAGAAATCGTAGAGGTCGCTAGCTCTCATTTACAAAATGCCCCTGATCCTATTTTATCTTTTGGACAAGGCTGCGAAGGAGAACCTCTTTTAGCCAGTTCTCTTATTGAAAAAGCAATTTTAGAAATTCGAAAAATGACGGATCAGGGAACTCTTAATCTTAATACCAATGGGAGTCGACCTGAGCCGTTCAAACAATTATGCAAAGCGGGACTTCAAACCACACGCATTAGCATGAACAGTGCTCTCAAACAAACTTATGAAAATTATTATCAACCCAAGGGATATCAATTCGAAGATGTTCAACAAACAGCTCAAATTGCACATGAACAAGGACTCGGCGTTTCAATTAATCTTTTGACTTTTCCAGGAGTTACAGACCGTGAAGAAGAAGTGGAGGCTTTGGTAAAGTTTATTCACGAGACAAAAATCCACGCGATTCAGTGGAGAAATCTTGCCATTGATCCAGATCAATATCTTCTATCCCTACCCAAACGTCAGGGACAAATACTCGGCATTCCATCCCTCATCCAACATCTCAAAGAAATGTTCCCAAAGTTACGGCATCTTTCATTCAGCCGACCGAAAGAGTTTTTCAACATTCACTAGAAAAATATTATTCTGGACTGACTTGTTTCTCTGGCAAATTCGTTTTATAAATAGAAAACCCTCGTTTAGGCCCTACTTTTGAAGGAGGAGTCGCACGAGGTCGGGCCAATAATTTCCAGGGCTCATTTCTCAAAGTTCTCATAAATTCTTTGGCATGTTCGGAGGTTTCCTCCAAATTTTTCATCATGCGATCAATGCCAGGACTGTTTGAGTGAATCAATGTCTTGGCCTCTTTAAGAAGTGCGTCCATTTCTTGAACAGCAGAATTCATTTTTTCTAAGAGAGATTGAATCTTTGGAGCGGCCTGTTTAAACTCATCTTTCACGTTTCCAGATAATTCATGCATATTTTGAAGCGTTTCACGAATATGTTTTCGATTTTCTTTCAAAATACCATTGATTCTCTTTGTTAAATCTTGCGCTTGATCTACAAGTCCCTGAATCTTTTTCTCATTGGCAATTTGCTGGACGACTTCATCCACGCGTGTCACAGAAGAATGAATTTTGTTCATGGTGTCTTTAATCACAGGAAGCATTTCATCTAATTCCTTGCCGAATTTCTCCATCACATCCGTAATGTCTGAGGGACTACGGCCTACAATAACGCTTCCTTCGGGCAAGGCTTCACTGCTTTTGCCTCCTGGAGTCAGTTCAATATATTTTTCACCTAAAAAGCCTAAAGATCTAATTTCCGCATCAGAATCTTTCCTGATAATCACGTCTTTACTTAATCGAACAGAAACTTCGATATCCTTTTCATATTTGGTTCTTTCTTCAGCAGACAAAATTCGGACTTGAACGACCTGCCCCACTTTAAAACCTGAATACGTGACGGGAGAATCCAACTTTAAATTACCCAAAGAAGAAAAAAGAAGTTTATAATTTTGTGTTTCTCCCATCAAACGCACTTGTCCTGCATGCATTGAGAAATAGGCTAAGACAGCACATGCAATGAGAAAGAAAATCGCAACTTTTATACTTGATCGTAAATAATCCATAAATAAATGCCCCCTCGTTTAAAATAAAATCGAAAATTAAGAATTTAAAAATCAAAATAATCTTTAATATTTCTATTCCGAAACCTCTCAAAAAGGTTCAGATGCAAGGCACCCTCAAGCGAATGCGGAGACGTACGTTTGATGGTACGCCGCACAAATGAGTGCAGAGGGTAACGCAGCAGATGGGCCTTTTTCAGAGGTTTCACCCTACCAATGTTTTTAAATATTCAGTGCTATCCCTCCTCAAAGGAATCGGCCCTTCTGCAGACCCATTGATAAATTGCTGAACAATGGGGTTCTTAGAATTTCTTATTTCATCAGGCGTTCCAGACTCAATGATTTTACCTCCATGCATCATCACCATTTGATCTGCAATTCGAAAACCGGAAGTCATTTCATGGGTTACCACAATAGAAGTAATCCCTAATTTTTTACTCAAGTCTAAAATCATTTGATCAATAGAAGCTAACGTGACGGGATCTAAACCTGCTCCAGGCTCATCATAAAAAACCAATTCTGGATCGAGTGCCAAAGCCCTGGCAATCCCCACTCTTTTTTTCATTCCCCCACTGATTTGAGAAGGCATCAAATTTTCAAATCCACTTAAGCCTACTAATTCTAGTTTAATGCGAACCATAATCTGAATAATTTTGTCGTTTAATGAAGCATGCTCTCTTAAAGGGAAAGCCACATTCTCTCCTACTGTCATGGAATTGAAAAGAGCCGCACTTTGATAAAGAATTCCTATTTTTCTTCGAATTTTATCAAGTTCCCCTTGATTCATTTGTGTAATATCTTCATTAAAAAGAAGAATGTTTCCACTATCTGGCCGCAAAGTCCCCACCAAATGTTTGAGGAAAGTGCTTTTTCCACAACCACTCATTCCCATAATCACTAAAATAGATCCTTTTTTGACAGTGAGATTGAGCTGATCCAATACTCGTCGGGGACCAAAACTTTTCACAAGATTTTTAACTTCAATAATTGAATCCATTTAAATCCTATAGGAAGTAAAAATATGCATTCCAAATACAATCTACAATAATAACGAGAATCATGGATGCCACCACAGAAAGTGTCGTCGCTTTTCCTACCCCTTCCGCCCCTCCTTGTACAATCAAACCTTGATAACATCCCATAAAACTAATAATGGCACCAAAAGAAAAACTTTTGATCAATCCCGTTTGAATATCTTTTAAAATAAGAGATTCAAATGTTCTAGAAATATAATAGGTTGTATCAATATCTAAAGTGAGATGTCCTATGATATATCCCCCAATAATTCCAATGAGATTGGCTAAAATGGTCAGGCAAGGCACCATCAAAAAAAGGGCTAGAAAACGAGGCGCAACCAAATAACGAACAGGATCCACACCCATGGTTTCAAGGGCATCAATTTCTTCAGAAACTTTCATGGTTCCAATTTCAGCAGCAATTCCAGCCCCAACACGACCCGAAACCACAATCGCTGTTACAAGAGGTCCCAACTCACGGGTAAAAGAAATGCCGACCAAACCAGCAATTAAAATTTCTCCTCCTAACTTTTTGAGCTGATAAGCGGTGAGCATGGCAAGCGTCAGCCCAAGAAAAAATGAAACAAGAGAAACAATGGTCAGAGATCGAACGCCTCCATCTAACATTTGCTTCACAGTCTCTTTGAGACTTACGGGTTTACGTCTGACAAACCCCATCACAAGCCAGACAAAAGTTTGCCCAATCAAAAAAAGAAAGCTTTCTAAATGACAAAGAGCAGGCTTCATCCAAAGCTGCCAATAATTAATCAACTTATATCCCTTTCAGCGCTTCGATTTCATCTTTGTAGATTTGAAATACCTTTTCTAGGCGGGTGATTTCAAATAAACCCTGTAACCCCGTACTCACTGCAAAAAGTCCAAAAAAAACATTTTTCTTCTTTGCAATTTGAAAAGCTTCGATGAGTGTTGCAAGTCCAGAACTGTCCATATAAGAAACTTGTTTTAAATTGATCAAGAGCTTACGAGGATTTTTGTGCAAAAGTTCTTCAAATCGTTTTCGAACGATAGGAGAGCGATAAAGATCAATTTCTCCCCCTAAATCCACAATGCAAGATCCATTCACTTCACGAACTAAAATCTCAATTTCATTTTTCTTCGGCATATTTTTTCATCCTCAAAATATTCATTCCATTCGATCTTCCATATTCCACTTCATCCATCATTTGTTTAATAAAAAAAACTCCTAAGCCTCCGGGTCTCACTTTATGTAACGGACGATGTTTAATTTTTTTACAATCCATGGGCTTGCCCTGATCCTTCAAAACAAACTCTAAGACATTCTTTTTTTCTTTGCATTCTAAAGTGATTAAGCCCTCCTCACACCCGCAATAACTATGGCGAATCACATTCGCACAAGCCTCATCTACCGCCAATACCAATCCTTGGATTTGGGTTTTTGAAAATCCAAAATTAGAAGCCACTTCTTTAACCAATAATCGAACATATTGAAGCCAGCGGGGATGACTTTGAAAAGAAATCTTAACTTTATTCATTATTCTCTCATCCTTTGTATTGAACAGCCATCATTGTAACATCATCTGGAATCGCAAAAGACCCTGAAAAAAGATTCACTTCAGACAAAACAGAACTGACAATTTCTTCTGGTAAAGCCTCTGGGGATAAGTGGCTCAGAACTTTTTCAAAACGATCCCAGCCAAATTCTTCCCCTTCAGGGTTTCGTGCCTCAATCGTACCATCTGTCACAAGAATAAGGGTATCTCCTTTTTCAATTGGAAACTCTTTTGTTGGGAATTCTGTTCGAGACAAAATGCCAAGAGGTAATGCATCTCCTGCAGAAATTTTTTCAAAACCTTTTCTCTTGCCTCGATAAATATAAAGAGGCAAATGGCCCGCATTTGCAATTTCTATCTTTGATTGATGGGTATCCATCACAACATAACATAAGGTGACAAACATGCCCCTGGTAGATCTTTTTACCAAACGCTGATTTAATTTCTCAAGCATTTTAGACACGTTCTGACCTGAAAAAGCTTCTAAACGAAACTCGCTCAAAGTGCGAATCATATAAAGAGAGGCTGGGATTCCTCTACCGGAAACATCTCCAATGAGAGCTCCCCATCGACCTTTACCCAAAGTCAAAAAATCGTAAAAATCTCCCCCAATCTCTTGCGCAGCCTTTGTTTTAACAAAAACTTCTATGGTTCTAAAACGAGGAAATTCTTTTTTAAGAAAGTTGTCTTGAATTTGTTTGGCAATCAACAGACTTTGTTCCAGAGCTTGCTGTTCAAGCTTGGCTTGAGTTAGTCGAGCATTTTCAACAGCAATCGCAGCAAGGCCTGAAAAAGCACTTAAGAGGTCTAAATCCGAAGAGACAAAAGCATCTTTATGAATAGCATTAATTGCTTCTAACACACCAATGATTTTCCCATGAACACACAT
Organism: Candidatus Auribacterota bacterium; assembly: GCA_041906865.1. Lineage (GTDB taxonomy): Bacteria > Auribacterota > JACPWU01 > JACPWU01 > JACPWU01 > CAZXEQ01. The sequence goes on along the minus strand of JAYRIK010000239.1, from coordinate 615 downwards.
GGGAACACACAAAATAGATTTTGTTTTAAAACCGGTGGTTTGATCAAAGCCAGAAAAAAACCTTTTATCTTTTTGAACATCAGGGACTAAAAGGGCTTTACCTTTTTCGGCAACCCATCCTGCAATGCCTTGCCCTACTTTAAGTGAAAACTTTTTTTTGACTTCCGCCCCTTTGTCACCCAAAGCCACCTGACAATCTAAAAGACCTGTTTGAGGATTCAGAATGAGGAGACTTGAAGCCTGAGCATCTACTACCCGCTTGGCAATTTCCATCACCAAATCAAGAACTTCATCAATCTGTAAAGATGAAATCACCAAGGTACTTGCTTCAATGAGACCGTAAAGCTTTTGAATCTGCTGCTCAAGCTCTTGAATGCGATTCATGCATTTTCCTTCGAAAAAGGTAATAGGTTATCTTAGTATGTTGGAGAAAAATTACCTTGTCAACGCTCAGTTAACCGTTAACATTAAAGTGTTAGTGCAACGAATTATGTGTAAAAGGAAGAGGGGATTCTCTAAGTTTTTCATTTCTGATTCTGGTTAAAGCATACAAGATTCTATCAGCAGAATGTTGATTAGGAATAATTTCCATGGGTTTCATCCTTCTTCGATACT
>JAYRIK010000238.1:0-14133 GCA_041906865.1 Candidatus Auribacterota bacterium | reverse complement strand
TATCAAAGTCTTTTGAATGGAATCCTGCTTTTTGGTGGATGGTTGGAATCGGATCTATTTATGTTTTGTTTCGAAAGAGAACTTTTCAAGTCAAAGTCTTAGTGCTTTTAGCAATAGTGTATCTTTGTTTCATCCGAGTTGTACATCAACCTTTCCCTCAATATTTTATGCTTCCAACAGCTATCGTATCTGTGGTTGCAGCCTATTTTTTGAGCAATGTTTTCGAAAAATTTCGCATCTATTTTATGATTCGTGCTGTTGTGATTATTCTTTTAATTGTTTTTCCGCTGAAACTGTTGATTCCCGAAAGTCGCAAGTCACATGGGGCTCTTTTAAAAATGATTCATTTCATATTGAAGAACACTGATCAAACAGATTTGGTTTATGATCCTACACCAGGGCTTAATGTCTTTAGACCGGATTTACATTATTTTTGGTACAGTACAGCAGATAATAGAAATTTGGATAGTTATAACAAGCTATCAGGTGGAAAATACCAGGATTATGACCAGGTGAAGCTTATTGCAAGTAAGCGCCCTGCTTTTATTTCGGAAAGGGAAATTGAGGTAGAGGGATCTATTTTAGAAACTCTTTATGAGCCTGTGGCGAAGCATTTGTATAAACTCAAAGATGTTTATAGAAAATAAAATAAGTTCCGCAGTTTGAAAATAACTGCCTGTACAAGTCTTCTGTTTTTGTGTATTTTCTTCTCGCGTTATAGCAGCAAGACTCTAGTTATGATTTTGGATAAGGTTGCCTTTTTTGAAAGGAACAAAAGCTTCAAAGAAGTTTTGTTTTGACCCTGATGGAGCTTACGTTCATCGGGGTACTCGATTTTGTAGCTTTACTATCGCTTCAGACAAAATCGGTACGCGCCCGTAGCTCAGCTGGATAGAGCACTTGCCTACGAAGCAAGGGGCCACAGGTTCAAATCCTGTCGGGCGCACGAGTTTTGAATAAACAAGAGATAGCAAATTGACAGCTCATTTGTATAAGAATGATCATTAGTATGACTCAAGAATTTTTGAATGATGAAAAAGATATAAGATACATGAGCGAAGCCTTAAAAGAGGCTCAATATGCTTTTGATGAAAATGAAACACCTGTCGGAGCCTGTATTATTCATGAAGGAAAAGTGATTGCAAGAGCTCATAATCAGGTTGAGCTTTTAAGAGATCCTACGGCTCACGCAGAAATGGTGGCCTTGACTCAAGCGGCAGATTTTTTGAATAATTGGCGTTTGCTGGATTGTACGCTTTATGTCACCAAAGAACCTTGTTTGATGTGCACCGGAGCGATTCTTCTTTCAAGAATTCCTCGGCTTGTTTTTGGCGCTTTTGATGCAAGAGGAAGAGGCTTTCGAGATTTGATCCATCCTGGTTATGAACCAGAAATAAGGCAATTAAAAGTGACACATGGAATTTTGGAAACAGATTGCCAATTTCTTTTAAAGGAATTTTTTAAGAAGGCTAGGGAGAAGTAAAAGTGAAGTTTATTTTTCTCTAAGTTCTAAATCCTAAGTCTTTTATCCTGTTTTTAATGGAGAGGTGGCTGAGTGGCCTAAAGCGACGGCTTGCTAAGCCGTTGTACTGTTAACTCAGTACCGGGGGTTCGAATCCCCCCCTCTCCGAAGTTTATGAGCAGCTTTAAAGTTAGTGGAAAGCAAATTGAGAAACAGGTTCATGTCGGTTATTGGGATTCGAAGGGAGGCCTGACATAGCATAATGCAAATCATGCAGTGCATGATTTGCGACTGTTAGGAGGGCCGGGTGGCCGACCGGAGTGAGTGTAACGAACGTAGGCGCCGAATCCCCCCCCCTCTCCGAAGTTTATCAAATCCATCCAGCAAAGAAAGCAACACATCCTTCCAAATTTATTTTATGACTTTTAAAATGAAGACTTAGAATTTTCTCTAAATCTTTTGAAGAGTCTTTCTGATTCCCAAAGATTCCCTTCATGTTATAAAGCTTTATTAATTTTTCCCCTAAAAAATTATGTTCAACCCCTTCTCCTAAAATGGTTGTTCCAAAGATAACACTATTAGATCTCATCAGGGGTTTTAGGTGTTCAAAAACCTTTGCTTTATCTTGCATATTTCCCGGGAGACAGTGAAGGAGATACCCCAATCCTACGGATGTGAATTTATTCCTTTCTAGTTGAAGTGGTTCCAGAATATTAGCAACGAGTGTTTTGGGATGATAATGGGCAATGCGTCCAGCTGTAACTTCAAGGCAATGGGGGTTTAAATCTAGAAGTGTAAGATTGGGGTGATTGGATGGGAATTGACATTTATCTAAAAAATAGCCAGTTCCTACTCCTACTTCCAAATGTTGATCGGTAACATGTTGATTGTAAAAATCTAAAATATGCTTGGTCGAACATTTCCATGCAAATCGATTGGAAAATCCTAAAACAAAAAGATCATAGAGAGACAACACAAGCTTGGTATATACTGCTGAACCAGAGGTTTTAGGTGTATACGTGTGTATCTGGTTTTTCATAGAGACAATATATTTGTATAGCTAATAAAAAGATAAAAAGTGATTTCATGATATGACTTCTTTACAAGAAGTAGACATTCTTAACAATTTTCTCAAATTTTTCAACATTTCTTCGAATTTAAATGAGGAGATACTATTAGAGGCTGTTGTGAAGTCTTTTTCAAAACTCCCTTATGAAAATTTGACAAAAATTATCTGTAAAACAGAGGAAGGCACCCCTCAACGAGCCAGAAGAAATCCTCAAAGAGTTTTGGGAGATCATTTTAATTTTGGAACAGGAGGGACTTGTTTTTCTTTAACATCCACTCTTTTATCGTTGCTTCGTTCTCTAGGTTGGCAAGCAGAGCCTATTTTAGCGGATCGACCTTATGGGCGTGATACCCATTGTGCCCTGTTGATTTGGATAAAAGATAAACCCCATCTTTTAGATCCAGGTTTTCTTATTTTAAAGCCTGTTGAAATAAGTTCTGCTGAGGATATTTCTTTAGAAACTTCTTTTAATCAAATGATTCTTTCTCCTAATGATAACAATCGATTGGATCTTACGACTCTTGAAAAAGGGCAAAGAAAATTAAGAATGACCTATAAATTGAGTCCTGTCGATGCAGGTGAATTTTTAAGAGTTTGGGATGCATCTTTTGATTGGGATATGATGCGATATCCTCTTTTAACAAGGGTGGGAGAGAATTATCAAATTTATTTGCGAAAGACACGATTGCAAAATCGTTTTGCAAATGAGGTTCATCATTCTGAATTACAAGAAACAGAACTTTTAAATAAAATTTCTCAAGAATTTAAAATTGCACCCGTGATTGTTGCTAAAGCTTTGAATATTTTAAAATTTCAAGGAGAACTTCGTGGCTAAAACAAGTCTTCCAAACTCTGTGAAGCTTTTTGTGGCAGTGCTTTGGGCTAACCCTGAGGTTTTGAATAAAGCTTACAAAATGCTTCAAGACAAATGGGGATCTTTTGATTTTGAAGGGGAAGATCATGCTTTTGATATCACTGAATATTATGAGAACGAAATGGGAAAAAATCTTAAACGACGATTCATTGCGTTTGAAAAATTGGTTTCTCCTGAAATTCTTGTGAATGCCAAAATTACTTGTAATGAAATTGAAGAAATATTAGAGATTAAAAATAAAAGGGGAATCAATTTAGACATTGGATATTTAGATCATAATAAAATTATTTTGGCTTCAGCAAAAGGGGCGGGACAAAAAATTTATTTAAGCGATGGAATTTATGCTGATTTTATTGCGCGTTTTGGAAAAGGGAATTATCAGCCTTTTGAATGGTGTTTCCCCGATTTTAAAGATGGAAGATATAATCTTGAGCTTTTGCAAATTCGAGATAAATATTTAATACAATTGAAGAATCTGCGAAACGTGAGTTGAAACTAGAAAGTAGTCTGAAACTAAGGATACATTCGATGGGGAGTTAATCATATTTTCTGCTTCCTGCTTCTATCTTCATGAGTTTAACCCTTGATACTATGAAGGTTCATCGGTTAAAGTTAATCTTAAGAAATTTTCAAGGGCGCCTTAGGAGAATAAAGTGAGTTATCTTGTTTTAGCACGAAAATGGAGACCCCAGACTTTCGAAGAAATTCTGGGACAACCTCATGTTGTTACCACACTAAAAAATGCGATTACCATGAATCGCGTTGCGCATGCCTATCTTTTGAGTGGCCCCCGAGGGGTGGGGAAAACCAGTACAGCCCGCGTTTTTGCGAAAGCTCTCAATTGTAAAAAGGCAATGACCCCAGAGCCCTGTAACACTTGTGTAAATTGCATAGAAATTGCAGCCGGTTCCAGCATGGATATTTTGGAAATTGATGGTGCTTCTAATCGTGGCATTGATCAAGTGCGGGAGCTTCGTGATAATGTTAAATTTGCTCCTGCTTCTGGACGCTTCAAGGTTTATATCATTGATGAAGTCCATATGCTGACGCAAGAGGCCTTTAATGCGCTGTTGAAGACTTTAGAAGAACCTCCCAGTCATGTAAAGTTTGTTTTCGCAACGACGGAGGTACATAAAGTTCCTGCGACGATTCTTTCCCGCTGTCAAAGATTTGATTTGAGGAAAATTTCTACCCATCAGATCTTGGAACATTTAAAAGAGATGGTGAAGAAAGAAAAAGTGAAAGCCGATGAGAAAATCCTTTTTGCAGTTGCTAAAATGGGAGACGGCAGTCTTCGAGATGCGGAGAGCTTGCTCGATCAATTGATTTCCTTTTCTGAAGGTCATATTAAATATGAAGAAGCCATGGATATTTTGGGTTGTGTCCCGCGAGAAAAAGTCCTTCAGCTTGTGGGGTCTTTGAAGGAAGGAGATTGGAAAAATCTTTTTGAAAATATTCGTAAAATGGATGAAGAGGGAAAAGACTTAGGTGTATTTGTGCGAGAATTAGGTTCACATTTAAGAGATCTTTTGATTCTTCAAATGGATTCAAAGCAAGCAGCCTTGGTTGAACTAAGTCCAGAAGATTTAGAAGAAGGCAAACGGCAAACTCAATTTTTTTCAAAAGATCAGCTTTTACAAATGTTGGAAGTGACGTTGGAGGCAGAAGATCGATTTAAAAATGCTTTGTCAAAACGCTTTTTGTTGGAAGCTTTGTCTGTTCGGCTTTTTTTGATTGGACAGTCAGTTTCGTTAGAAACATTGATTTCAAAAGTAGATTCTTTGGGAAGTCTCACTCCAGTTACAAATACTTCTGTGAAAAATAAACAAGAATCCCCAGTAGAAATATTAAAAAAAAACGATTCACTTAATGTAACTTCTCGCCCAAGCAGTGCAACCTCTTCTCACAATCATACGGAAATCTGGGGGAAATTTTTAGTAGAGATAGCTGGACGCAAACCTCTTTTACATGCCTATTTAAGAGAAGGGATGTTTCAATCAGAGGGAGTTCGCTTACAACTGATTTTCCCTCAGGATAAAGCATTTTTTCTAGATTCCTTAAAAGCGATGGAAAATCAAAAAGTGATTCGTGAGGAAATCCAAAAAACTTTTGGGAAGGAATTTTCATTAGAATTTGTTTTGGGCTTTAAAGAATCAATATCTTCCCCAAAGGCATCAGAACAACCGAATAAAGTTCGAGAAGCAAGCGTTGCTGTGACAGATGATATGGCGATTCAAGATGATCCGATTGTGCAAAAGGCTCTTGAAATTTTCGAAGGAAAAATTACGGAAATTAAAAAGTAATATGAGTTATAAGCTAGATGCTTTTCAAGATTTAATAGATGCTTTTAAACTTTTCCCGGGCATTGGTACTAAAACGGCTGAACGCATGGCCCTTCATTTATTGAAGGCGCCTCTTCAGAAAACCAAGGATTTTTCTAGAATGGTGCAGTCTGCACGCGAGCGTCTAAGATTTTGTTCAGAATGTTTTTTGTTTACTGAGAGAAATCCTTGCGCGGTGTGTCAGGATTCAGACAGAGATAGAAATATCATTTGTGTTGTGGAAGAAGCCAAAGATGCTTTTGTTCTTGAGCGTTCAGGAGGATTTCAAGGTCTTTATCATGTTTTGATGGGCAAAATTTCTCCTTTGGATGGCATTGGTCCGGATGAGTTAAAGGTGATGGAACTTTTAAAGCGTGTTCAGCAACTCAAGCCTCGCGAAATCATTTTAGCAACAGGAATGGATGTAGAGGGAGAAGCAACTGCCCTTTATTTAGGGAAGTTATTGATAGCGGAGGGGCTTGTTATTTCTCGTATTGCCTATGGAATTCCTGTCGGAATGGGACTAGACTATGCAGATGAATTGACCTTAGCCAGGGCTTTGGAAGCAAGAACAAGTCTTTAAAAGAATGGATTTCGTTGCATTTGAGTCAGACCTGTGTTACTAAAGATGCTGGTTACATGGGGTATAGAGAAAAGGGAGTAAGAGATATGGCTAAAAAGAAAAAAGGTTTTCCAAAAGAAATGATGCAAGGCAAGCCCTTTAAGCCAGCGATGTTTTGGGTTCTATTAGGTGCAGCCCTTCTTTATCTTTTCAATATTAATAACATAACAAAGAAGAGTGTCGATCATCCTTCCTATAGTCAATTCTTTGATTCTGTGAAAAGTGGCAATGTCCGTACGGTTGATCTCTTGGGAGACATTGCTCGAGGTGAATATCAAAATGGACAGCACTTTTTGCTGAACATTCCTAAAGAAGACACTGCTTTATTGACTGTCTTAAGAGAGAATGTACACGATTTTAATATTCGTTCAGAAAATAATCTTTGGGCCAGCCTTCTTTTTTCATTAGCGCCGATGGTGCTCTTTATTGGTTTTTTATGGTTTTTTGTTTATCGACAAATGAAGGGGGTAGGAGGTGGTGCTCTTAGTTTTGGAAAATCTAGGGCCAAACTCTTAACCAAGGACCGCGAGAAAATAACTTTCAAAGATGTTGCGGGTGTCGATGAAGCTAAAGAAGAGCTTCAAGAAATTATTGAGTTTTTGAAAGATCCCAAAAAATTTCAGAAATTGGGTGGGCGTATTCCCAAAGGTGTTTTGTTGATGGGTCCTCCAGGATCTGGAAAAACACTTCTTGCGAAATCCGTTGCAGGTGAAGCGGATGTTCCCTTTTTCACTATCAGTGGATCAGACTTTGTTGAAATGTTTGTCGGTGTAGGTGCTTCAAGAGTTCGAGATCTTTTTGAGCAAGGTAAAAAACATGCGCCTTGTATTATTTTTATTGATGAAATTGATGCGGTGGGCCGTCATCGTGGATCAGGGATTGGGGGAGGACATGATGAGCGTGAACAAACTTTGAATGCTATTTTAGTTGAAATGGATGGATTTAATACTCAAGAAGGTGTGATTATTATGGCTGCTACTAATCGCCCTGATGTGTTGGATCCTGCACTTTTGAGACCAGGACGATTCGATCGACAAGTGGTGGTAGACTTGCCAGATCTTCATGGACGTTTGGGTATTTTGAAAGTGCATACCAAAAGAGTTATTCTAGCTCAAGATGTGGACTTATCTATTATTGCGCGTGGTACTCCTGGATTTTCCGGCGCAGATTTAGCTAATTTGGTAAATGAAGCTGCTCTTTTGGCAGCGCGACATGGTAAGAAATCTATTAGCTTGCCTGAAATGGAAGAGGCTCGGGACAAAGTTCGTTGGGGGCGTGAACGCAAAAGTCGAAATCTTTCTGAAGAAGATAAACGTATTACAGCTTATCATGAATCTGGACATGCTTTGGTCCTTCATTTACTTCCGGAAACAGAACCTTTGCATAAAGTAACGATTATTCCTAGAGGTGTGGCTTATTTAGGGGCAACCATGCAGCTTCCTGAAAGAGATAAATACACAGAGTCCAAGAAAGAAATTTTAGGTCAGATTGCAGGAATGATGGGTGGACGTGTGGCTGAAGAAATTATGTTTGGGGAAATTACTTCGGGAGCTGCCAATGACATCAAAAATGCGACAAACCTAGCTCGGAAAATGGTATGTGAATGGGGCATGAGCGATAAGTTAGGACCGATGACTTTTGGAGAGCATGAAGAGCATATTTTTTTAGGTAGAGAAATTTCAAAATCTGTTGATTATTCAGAGTCAACCGCCATTGAAATTGATCGGGAAGTGCGCCGAATCATTGATGAATGCTATCAAAGAGCGAAAAGTATTATCGTTGAAAATAAAGATAAATTGATAGCTGTAGCGGAAACCTTGATTAAAAAAGAAGTGATGGAGGGTAAGGAAGTCGAAGCCATTATCTCTGGGAAAGTGATTCCTCATATCGAGCCTTCTGCAAATCCCTATGATCGGATTCTAAAAAAACGATCTCAACAAGATGTACAGGCGATTCATGAACCCAATATTGAGTCGGCCCCCTGAAGTAAAATCCATTTGGAAAATTAAAGATCGAACGTTGACCTTTTCTCGTTGTCCTCTCATCATGGCTATTCTCAATGTGACGCCAGATTCTTTTTCAGATGGGGGAGAATTTTTAAATAAAGAGAAAGCGATTGAACGAGCAATTTCAATGGTTGAGGAAGGTGCGGATATTCTGGATATTGGAGGAATGTCAACACGACCAGGTGCAGAAGAAATTTCTGAAGAAGAAGAACTCCGTCGAGTGGTTGAAGTTGTTCAAGCTTTAAGTCATCGAATTAAAATCCCTATTTCTATCGATACCTATCGATCTAAAGTGGCTGAACAGGCGTTAGAAGCAGGGGCTCATATTGTGAATGATGTGAGTGCTCTGACGCTTGATTCTCGCATGGCTTCTGTTGTTCAAACATTTGGGGCAGGTCTTGTTCTAATGCATATGAGAGGGACTCCTCAAACCATGCAAAAAAATTTGCATTATGAAAATCTACTAAGTGAAATTTCAGAATTTTTAAAGAATCGTTTGAAAATTGCTGGGGAAAACGGGATTGCTCAAGAACAAATTGTTGTAGATCCAGGGCTTGGTTTTGGAAAAAGTTTTGAACAGAATTTAGAAATCTTAAGAAATCTCGAATTTTTTAAAAGCATGGAGAGGCCTCTTCTTATAGGCCCTTCACGAAAATCATTCATTGGACACATTTTAGATAATCCTCCAGAAAAAAGACTTTGGGGAACACTTGCATCGGTAGCTGCCTGCTTTTATCGAAGAGTAAATATCGTGCGTGTTCATGATGTGCGTTCTGTTTTTGAGTTTTTGAAAGTCCTTTGTGAAATTGAGAAATAGATTTAGAAAAATTCAAAAACATTAATTTTAAATTTTCTGTTATCTCTTTCGAATCAAAATGAAGTAAAATCTTTGTAAGCTTAGAAACGGAAGTTGAGCATGAGAACAGAAACGAAAAAGCTTGAGTCAGATTGGCTTGAAGAAAACGTAGGCATATACAAAGTGTCTGTCGAGGCTTTCTGAAAGTCAAGATGGCCAAGATCTTTCGTTGAATTCCATGATTCAACTTCGATTTCTAAGCTAAGAGCAAAGCGAGATTTTATGTCAAGCATCATTCACTTTATGTCCACTTTTTGGCGGCCTGTCATGGAAGTCTCTATTTTGGCTGTTTTCTTCTATTATCTCTTTGGATTTATTCAAGGGACACGCGCGGTTCAAGTACTCAAAGGATTAGTTATTTTGTTGGCTATTTTCTTTGTGGCTCAACGATTGGACTTAAGTATTGTTAATTGGATTTTAGGTCGTGTCTTTCCTGTCGCGGTTATTGCACTGATTATCCTTTTTCAGCCAGAATTAAGAAAGGTATTGGCAGGTTTAGGTGGTAATCCCTTTATTCCAAGTCTTGGGAGAAATGAAGCGGTATTGGATACGATTGCAGAGACCTGTGAAATTCTTTCAAAAAAAAGAATTGGGGCTTTAATTGCCATTGAAGATGATGTAGGTCTTAAAAATTATGTGGAAAGTGGAATTAAGATTGATGCCCTTATTTCTCAAGAGCTTTTGATTACCATTTTTTTTCAGAAAACTCCTCTTCATGATGGAGGCGTCATTATTGAAGGAGATCATATTTCGGCGGCCGCTTGTTTATTTCCTTTAACGCAGCAACCTAATATTCAAAAGTCTGTGGGAACTCGGCATCGTGCAGCTCTGGGTCTTTCTGAAGAAACCGATGCCGTAGTCATTGTTGTATCTGAAGAAACGGGGAGAATTTCTCTAGCTTTAGATGGGAAGTTTGTTGAAGATTTGGATCAAGAAACTTTGAAAAAACTTCTGAGAGTTCGGCTTATTGGGGATCAATCCAAAAAAGGATGGTTTAATCCGAGAAAGAAGAAGTTATGATCCCACCACCTGATGCTGGTCCAAAGGGCTATGCTTTGGTGGTTAGAAAGAGTATCCAAATACAGGATTTATATTTATGATTGTAAGCGAAGATAGAAAAACAAATATTTACCAAAGTATAGCCCCGACGTTCCGTCGGGGCATACATCAGGTGGTGGGATGAAAATACCCTTATGGTTGCATGATAATCTTTTGCTTAAAGCTTCTTCAGTTCTTCTCGCTATTGTTGTATGGACGATGGTGCGAGGAGAAGTGAGAACCACTAAAGTATTTCATCGAGTTCCTTATCAGCTGGAAATTCCTTCTTCAATGGGGATTGTTGAAAAAAGTGTCCGATCTCTTAAAATTACTCTTGCAGGTCCTACAGATACTATGAGAGATACTTTGAAAAATTCAATTCGTGTGATGCATCATTTAAAAGGAGTTCAAGGCCCTGGGGCTGTTCAATTTCCATTAACTTCAGAGGATTTTGTTTTGCCTACGGGAGTTGAACTTTTAGATGTTTCTCCAAAATACTTGAACGTTGTTCTAGATCGGTTGATTGATAAAGAGCTAAAAGTGAAACCTCAGTTTGTGGGGAAACCGGAACAGGGTTTTCAAATAAGAGAACATTCTGTAAATCCTACGATTGTAAAGATGACAGGTCCTGAAGGGAAATTACAAAAATTGACAGAAATTGAGACACAACCCATTCTTTTGACGGGACGAACACGCTCTTTTATTCAGACGGTTGCGTTGAAACCTCTTCTGGATGATATTCACCATCAAAAGGTCCAATATGTAGATGTGTATGTTAAAATTCAAACACAATTGGCAAAAAAAACGTTTGAACATGTAGGATTAATGACTTTACAGGGGAGCAAAGGAGAACCTGTTCATTTCGATCCTGCTACCGTACAGGTGACCTTAGAAGGTTCCAGTGATTTTTTGGAGAAAATAAGTGAGGGAGATATCCGTGCTTATGTCGATGTTGCAGATTTGAAGTCTGGAAAATATCAACTTCCGGTAAATATTTTACCCATTCAAGGGGCTTCTGTCGTCAATATAGACCCACATGTTATAGAAGTAGAAGTGATTGGACCCTTGGAGACAGTATCATGACCTTAAAACTTTTTGGAACAGATGGGATTCGGGGTGTGGCCAATACAGAGCCCATGACTGTTGAGATTGCCTTACAGTTGGGGCGAGCAGCAGCCCATGTTTTTGGAAATGAATCCAGGCGACATAGCGTTGTCATTGGAAAAGACACAAGACTTTCTGGATACATGTTTGAAAGTGCTTTGGCAGCGGGGCTTTGTTCGATGGGAGTGGATGTGTTGCTTCTAGGCCCTCTTCCCACTCCAGGGGTTGCTTTTATTACACGGAGTTTAAGGGCGGATGCTGGGATTGTTATTTCAGCAAGTCATAATTCTTTTGAAGATAATGGGATTAAGTTTTTTTCCAATGAGGGATTAAAACTTCCTGAAGAGTTAGAACGTAAAATGGAAGCTTTGGTTTCTGAAGGAACGATTACGCATATTCGTCCTACCGCACATCATGTGGGAAAAGCTTTTCGCATTGAGGATGCTTTGGGGCGTTATGTGGAATTTGTCAAAAATTCATTCCCTAAAGGGATGACTTTAGATGGTTTGAAAATTGCTTTAGATTGTGCAAATGGAGCGGCGTATAAAGCAGCGCCAGCAGTTCTTCGAGAGCTTGGAGCAAAATTAGTTGTACAACATAATCAACCAGATGGAATGAATATTAACAAGGATTGCGGCTCTTTACATCCCCAGCAGATTTGTAAAAAAGTGCTTCAAGAACATGCCGATGTCGGGATTGCTTTAGATGGAGATGCAGATCGAGTAATTTTTTCTGATGAAAAGGGCAGAGAAGTAGATGGGGATGACATTATGGCGATTTGTGCAAAAGATTTTTTTAAAGATTCAATGCGCAAAAAACTTCTTGTCGCAACGGTGATGAGTAATTTTGGTTTGGATAAATTGATTGAATCTTTGGGAGGAAAACTGATTCGAGCACGTGTAGGGGATCGCTTTGTCATCGAAGAAATGCTTAAGCATGACGCATATTTTGGAGGAGAACAATCTGGACATATTATTTTTAAAGATTTTACAACAACGGGGGATGGTCTCATTACCGCCTTACAAATTTTAAGAATTATGGTGGAAACGGGAAAAAAACTTTCAGAATTATGTCAACTTTTTGAACGATTCCCTCAAATCCTCTTAAATGTGAAAGTTCGAGAAAAGAAAAATCTTGATGAAATAAATTCTGTGCAAAAGGCTATTACACATGCAAATGAAATCTTAAAGAAAAGAGGTAGAACTTTTGTGCGTTACTCTGGGACAGAGCCTATTGCCCGTGTGATGGTTGAAGGAGAAAGTCAGGATCAAATTCGAGAATTAGCTCAAAACATCATTGCTGCCATTGAAAAGGAAATAGGGGAAAAACCGTAAATCGTGTTGTATTATGCGTTGGACATCTTAACAAGATTAATTTTTATTGAACATAGACGCGTGACACAATACGAATTACGCATAGCGAATATATGATTCATCTTGGTGTTAATATTGATCACATTGCAACTTTAAGACAGGTCCGACGAGGAGTAGAGCCAGATCCTATCTGGGCTGCTGCCGTTTGTGAACTTGCAGGGGCTCATAATATTACAATTCATTTGCGTGAAGATCGGCGTCATATTCAGTCACGAGATCTTGCAATTTTAAGAAAAACGGTTAAGAGCAAACTTAATCTTGAAATGGGAAATGCTTCTGAAGTCCTTCGTGAGGCACTTGCAGTAAAACCAGATCAAGTGACCTTGGTTCCTGAACGACGCGAAGAACTCACCACTGAAGGTGGATTAAATGTTATAAAGCATCGCTCTTCCTTATTAAATTCTATCCAAAAACTTCAGAAAAAAAGAATTGAATCAGGTGTTTTCATTGCGCCAGATCAAGGTCAGGTTAAAGCTTCTTATGAGGTGGGGGCGACCTTTGTAGAATTCCACACAGGGTGTTTTGCGAATGCAAAAAATTTGAAAGTTCAGGAAAAAGAATTGATTTTATTGTGCCAAGCGGCTGAAGAAGCGCATCACTTAGGTTTGAAAGTTCATGCAGGACATGGCCTCAATTTTTTGAATATTCATTCCATCAAGAGAATACCCTATCTTGAGGAGGTGAATATTGGCCATGCCATTATCAGTCGGGCAGTATTTACCGGGCTTCAAAGTGCTGTTCAAGAAATGCTGATGCTTCTTCGAGCTCCTAATTCCTTATGAAAATATTAGGAGTGGGGTTGGAAATTTTGGACCATCAAACATGGAATCAAAAGATTTCTAAGAAAGGGAAAACTTTTTTAAAGGATCACTTTACAGCTTTTGAGAGGAAATATTGTGATCAAAAAAGAAATTCTCCTATGCATTATGGAGTTCGATGGGCTTGTAAAAATGCTGTGATTCAGGCATTAGGCTTCTCAAAGAAGTCCAAAATTTTTAAAAACATTGAAATTAAATCAAATTCCTCCGGAGTTCCAAAAGTTTATTTGAGATCTAAGATGGTTCAGAAAAAAAATAGTTTTAAAATTAAAGAAATAAAGTTAAGTCTTTCACATTCAGATCATTACTCTGTTGCTGAAGTAATTGTTCTAGGATAAAGGAGTCGGATGATCCCACCACCTGTTGCTGGCTTGATAAGCCATGCTTTGGTGTTTCAAACAATTTCAAAAAATAGGATTGATATTTATGCGAATGGGAACAGATAGGAAAATTAATATTTATCAAAGCATAGCCCCGATGTTCCATCGGGGCATACGGCAGGTGGTGGGATGAAAATAGTTTCTTCGACACAAATGCGTGATTTAGATCGAAAAGCCATTCAGGATCATGGAATCAGTGCTTTGACTTTG
>JAYRIK010000237.1:0-5131 GCA_041906865.1 Candidatus Auribacterota bacterium | reverse complement strand
TACTTGAACAATAAAATTAGGTTCTGCATAACGGATTTTTGGAGACTTTTTTAGAAGAATTAACGCTTCTTCAACTGACATCCCATTGGGGAGTTTATATTGATGAACATGATTAATATCAAATTTATCTATCTGCTCCGCATTGATAGAACGACGAAGTTGACGAATTTCAGAGCTGGATGTTCCTGGTTGATAACGAACCAAAATTTCGTCTTTCGCATAGGGTAAGGATTCTTCAGCCAATGTTAAATGAGCTTGTCCCCACAGAATAAAACAAGCACAAGAAATGCTTAAAAAGATCGAACGGGCGGACTTTCTCATCACATCTCTCCTTTAACTTCAAATATTTTAAAGCGCTTGAACCTCCTGATTATGCTCTATGTATTCAATCTGTGAATCTTCTTTCAAGGCCCCCATGACCTTTTCCACATTTTCCCCCAACACGCGATATAAAAATAAATTTTGAATGCTAGGATACTCTCTTATTAATTCCAAATTTTTTCCCTTCACCAACCGATCAATACTCAATCTTGAAACCCCAGGTTTAAATTTAATTAAAATTTCTTTCGAGGCATCTCTTTGGGCATAGGCAAAAGCAGATAGAATTAAACTCATTCCCAAAAGAAAGCCTCCCATCTCTAAAAATCTTTTTTTCATGAAACCTCATGTCAAAAAAAATGCCTATTCTTCTTAATTTTTCCGAAGAATAGGCGCATACCAAAATTCTAAAGCTTTTTGCTTTGTCTGGCAGTCTGGCAGTCCCACCACCTGCTTGAGTTCGCGAAACGAACGCCTCTCTTAGAGGCTCGCCTTCGGCGAACAAGCAGGTGGTGGGATCCATAACTTTGCGCCCTATCCTTACGGATAGTTTACCTTTTACAGATTTCTAAAATATTCAATTGTCAAGAAGAGGACCGAATAAACGTCACTTTGATCATCTATTATTATAGTCCTGTTTTAAGTAAGGGGTCAATAGAAATATTAGTTTTAATTATACACATAATATCCTTATATAAATATAGTTACGCAATAAACACTAATTTGACAAAAGGCTATTCGTATGGTATATCCTTTTAAGAGGTTTTTTTTGAAAAGAGATCAATTCCAGAAAATAATGTAATATTTCTCTTACTATTTGATTACGAATAGATTAGATATTTGAATATGCTTTTTTGAGTTATTTTTTGATTCACAGTTTGAAGCGTAGGGTGTCTTGACATTCAAGTGTCTCCCCCACACACGCGAGATGCTCTACGCTTTTTTATTTATTAACATCCATTTAATTATATTTTAATAAGATAAATCATCATAAATCACCCACTTTATAAGATATTCAACAAAATATTTGGTTAAAAAAGAAAAGAAATCATGACAAAAAAATTTCTCTTTTCTATAATAGGATCATGGTAGAAATCAAAATTCTATATGAAGGTCAACTCCATTGTAATGCGACGCACAGTCCAAGCCACGCTCAAATTTCGACGGATGCCCCGGTTGACAATCAGGGCAGAGGAGAAAGCTTTTCTCCCACGGATCTTTTAGCCACAGCTTTGGGAACTTGCATGATGACCATCATGGCTATTTATGGAGAAAAACATGGTCTCATTTTAAAAGGGACCACTGTTCGTGTCGAAAAGCATATGAAAGAAAATCCAAGAAGAGTAGGGCGTCTAGTCGTTGAAATGAATATTCCTCTTAACCCTGATGAAAGCAGGAAAAAAGCATTAGAAGCGGCGGCCTTAAGTTGCCCCGTTCACAAAAGCCTTCATCCTGATGTTGAAGTTGTCACAAAATTTAATTATCGCGAATAATTTATTTACTTCGTTTTAATCGCACCTAAAGCGAGAAACAAAGGAATTTCATTTCGAGCTTTATCTTCAGCTTTTGCCTTGGGTCCCGGCTCACTTTTCTTATGCGAAACCCATTCTTCTAAATGAGTCACAGCCCAACCTGACTCACGCAAAATCTGAACATAAAAGGAAAGAGGACGATGAAAAGACCACGTAATAAGTTCAGGATCATCGCCTGGATGCATTTGAATAGGAATTTTAAGAGGTGTCAAATATTGATCTAGCCTGCGATATTGAGTTTTATTTTTTTCATCAAAACCCCAATGAGATTGGCGGGGGATTCTGAAACAAGGATGATTTAATACCAAAAACAACTGACCTTTTTTCTTAGTCACACGCGTCACTTCTTGAAGCACTTTTTCTAGAGGATCAATGTTCTGAATGGCAAGAATAGAAATCACAACATCAAAACTTTCATCTGCAAATCCCGCTAAAGCATGGGCAGGTCTGATTTCATAACGAATAGAGGACTTAGATCTTTCACGTGCAGAACGAATCAATTTTTCTGAGATATCTACACCCGTTGGAATCGCTTCCAATTTTTCTAAGATGCGGCAAAAAACCCCTTGTCCACAAGCTAAATCCAGAACATGATCACCTTTTTGAATATTCAGGATTTTGAGAAGATGGGGGAAAATGACTTCGCGATGATATTCAGAGCCTCCATCTCCAACCAATTGGTCATACCATTGGGCGACTTTATCCCAGCTTGTTTTTTTTGACATTCGTGATGCATCAAATTGCTTCGTCATAGATTTCATTGTACAATAAAATAAATTCAAACATTAAAAATGATTTATGAACAAACATTTTTCTCAAAAAAGACAAAAAAATTTTACTCCATCTAAACATGTAGATTCTGGCCATGGCCTTGCTCGAGTCCTTTCTAAACTAGGCATTATGTCCAGAAAAGATGCCTTTGATCTTGTTAAATCAGGGGCTGTACAGGTGAATGGTGAAATCATTCAAAATCCGGAATATCGTACTTTTATCGAAGAAGATAAAATAGAGATTGAAGGGAAACCCGTCTTTCAAAAGAAAAAAATTTACCTGGCCTTGAATAAACCTCCCGATGTGATTACCACTTTCAGAGATCCCCAGGGAAGGCCGACGGTATACAGCTGTCTTCCAGCCCTGGATTCATGGGTGTTTCCGGTTGGGCGCTTGGATGCAGGGACATTAGGACTGCTTCTTTTTACCAACGATACGGCTTGGGCTGACCAAATCGCAGGGGAGCATTCTAAAATCCCAAAAGTTTATGAAGTGAAGGTAAGGCGTAATTTAAGCGAAGAAACACTGGATCAATTACGAAAAGGCATACAACTTGAAGATGGAGAAATGACACAATCTTGTCAGTGTAAGACGCTTAAAATAAATGAAGGAACCCAATGGCTAGAAATAACATTATGGGAAGGCAAAAATCGTCAGATTCGCCGCATGATCAAAGCCGTGGGCTCAGATGTTGTCAAATTACGTCGCATTGCGATTGGAAACCTTCAGCTGGGAGATATCAAATGTGGAGAGGTTCGATTTCTTTCGTATCAAGAAGCTCGTTATATTCTTAAGAAGAAACCTCATTCTCTGAGCACATCTCAAGATAAGAAAGATTTTCAAGAAACGTTTTGACCTAGTATATCTTCTCTGCTAGCTTGATTTCAGCATGCATGCATTTTTAGATCCACAAATTTGGCTGGCTCTGCTCACACTGACGTCCTTAGAGATTGTCCTGGGAATTGATAATATTATTTTCATATCTATTCTGTCAGGTCGACTTCCTAAACACGAGCAAGCTAAAGCACGATTGATAGGTCTCATTCTCGCGATGTTTATGCGCATCGCTCTTCTTTTTTCAATTACAACCGTGATGAAACTCATTCATCCACTTTTTAATCTTTTGGGACATGCCATTTCAGGTCGAGATTTAATTCTTTTAATCGGAGGTCTTTTTTTATTAACCAAAAGCACGCATGAGATTCATCAAAAATTAGAAGGGGAGGAAGAAGCACATAAAATTCATGGACGAAAAATTTCACTGACAGGAACCATCACACAAATTGCGCTTTTGGACATTGTTTTTTCTTTAGACTCCGTCATCACAGCCGTGGGGATGTCCAATCAAATCATGATTATGGTTTTAGCTGTAATGATCGCTGTGATTTTTATGATGGTGTTTTCTGGTTCTATCAGTGATTTTGTTCACCATCATCCGACGATTAAAATGCTCGCTTTAAGTTTCTTGCTGCTGATTGGAGTTTCATTGATTGCAGATGGCTTTCATCAACACATCCCAAAAGGTTATATTTATTTCTCAATGGCATTTTCAGTATTTGTAGAAATGTTAAATTTAAAAATTCGCTCCAGGAAAAGTCCTCCTATAGAATTACGTGAATCTGTTTTTCAAAAACCTGAAAAATCCTAAAAGAACCTTCCTGCTCAAAAATTTTTATTCGCAAATGTCTCTCAAAACTGTAAGCTTTCACTCAAAATAATAAGGATCAAATCTATGGGTTTTCGTTGTGGGATTGTAGGACTTCCAAATGTGGGTAAATCCACACTTTTTAACGCATTGGCCAAAGCAAAAGCACCTGCTTCAAATTATCCATTTTGCACTATTGATCCCAATGTCGGCATCGTCTCTGTTCCGGATCCTCGCCTCGATGCCCTTGCTAAACTTTATCAACCTAAACAAATCACTCCTACCACCATTGAATTTTACGACATTGCAGGCCTGGTAAAAGGAGCAGCACAAGGAGAAGGGCTTGGGAATCAATTTTTATCTCATATCGGGGAAGTAGAAGCCATTCTTCATGTGGTTCGTTGTTTTCAAGATGAAAATATTGTTCACGTATCAGGGCAAGTGGATCCTCTCCGCGACATTGAAGTCATTGACACTGAACTTTGCTTAAAAGATTTAGAAACCATTTCCAATCGTTATGAAAAGACAGAAAAACTCGCACGTTCTAATGACAAAGAATCCAAAGAGAAAATGCCTGTTTATGAAAAAGTAAAAAAAACTTTAGAAGAAGGCAAAACACTACGGCGCCTGGGACTGTCTGATGACGAAAAATTTTTACTTCGTGATTTACATTTTCTCACCATCAAGCCCGTTCTTTATTGCGCCAATGTTGCAGAATCCGATTTGCCAGAAGGGGGGCCTCTCGCTCAAAAAGTTAAAGAGTTTGCTAAAAAAGAAGGGGCAGAATCTGTTGTCATTTGTGGACAGGTAGAATCTGAATTGATTGATCTTTCAGAAAATGAGCAAAAAGAATTTTTGAATTCCT
>JAYRIK010000236.1:0-4018 GCA_041906865.1 Candidatus Auribacterota bacterium | reverse complement strand
TCATCTTCACACACCAAAGCACGTAAACCTGCTTCTCCTTCCAGTGGTTTTTTTTCTAATTCAGCCTGATCGTAAATAGGTAAATCAAAAAATAAAGTGGTTCCCCCCGAAACAGGAGATTCAAAATCAATCTTACCTCCATGTTGTTCAACGATCACTTTGGTAATCCAAAGACCCAGTCCTGTTCCTCCTCTCCTGCGCGTTTCTGTATGGGCTTGAGAAAATTTTTGAAAAAGCTGATGACGAAATTCTTCTGGAATCCCAGGTCCTTGGTCATTAACGCTCACCCGTATATGCCCATCTTGCTTTTTCATGCTAATCTTTACTTCTCCTCCCGAAGGGGAAAACTTCACCGCATTAGAAATCAAATTATCTAAAACCTGCATCAGACGGTCTGCATCTGCTTGAATGTAAACTTGCACAAGATCTTCAACCACAATTTTTACATTGGCCGACACCAAATAAAACCGAGTTGATTCAACCGCCTGTTCTACAATATGTGCAAGATTCACAGGCTTCATTGAAAAAGAAATTTTTCCGGCTTCCATCTTTTGAATGTCCAAAATATCATTTACAATTCTGACCAATCGCGAACTATTGCGAGTTGCAATTTGAATGAGATTACGAATCTGTTCAGGTAATTGCGCTTGTGCCTTTGAAATTAAATCGAGTGAACCTTGAATAGAGGTTAGGGGGGTTCTAAGTTCATGGCTCACCGTTGAAATAAATTCACTTTTCATTTCATCAATACGCTTACGTTCCGTTATATTAATAATGGCAGCTAAAACATAAATTTGATCATCCATCCGTATAGGGTTTAAACCAATTTCAACAGGAACTTCTGTTCCATCTTTTCTTAAACCAAACAAATCACGCCCCATGCCCATCGCACGGGCTTGAGGATTTTTTATAAACTCCTCTCGAAATGTCGCATGTTTTCCTACTGCTCGTTCAGGAATAAGCATTTCAACGTTTTTCTCTAAAAGTTCTTCTCTTGCATATCCAAAAAGAGCTTCTGCTTCAGAGTTAACCATCACAATAGAACCCTTCTCATTAATCATGACCATGGCATTGGGTGCCGCTTCCACAGAAAGTCTAAATTTTTCTTCAGCTTGTTTTAATTCTTGTATACCTCGTTCAAGATTGATTTGAGCAGATTTAAGACTTCTTACTGCAGCTTTTCTCTCTGCAACAGTCGAAGCCAAAGACAATGCTGTCACAGACATGGTCCCAATAAAACTTTGCAATAGAAGAAGTGATTCATTAGATGTAGCTCGTACAAACGGACCATATCCTAATAACGTTCCGTAAATCGAATGCGCTGCAAGAAGAAATAGCAAAGTTGCACATTCTCTTTGACTAAATCTTAAGCCCGCCCAAATCATAAAGGGAATAAAAGAAAAACTTAAAGGGTAATGGCTTCCCATATCAAAAGCCCAATCCCCAAAAACAATTTGACCCAAACAAAACATTAAACTTACCAAAAAAGCTGCTTCCAAACCTTTTTTCCATTTCCACGAAAATGATGAAGGGTACACCCAAAGAATAAGCAAAGAAGCTATACCCAGAATTCCCACAACATCTCCCAACCACCAGGTAAACCAAATAGCACTGAATTGTTTCCACAATACAAAACCACCTAACCAAAGAGAAGTCACTCCGATAGAAGCAGCCAAGCCCGAGCTTAAAAGAGCCCCCAATAAAGTAAATTTAAAAATACCTGTCGTACGGTCAAAAGTCTTTATTCCCCCACAAAATCGATGAATTAAAAAAGAAGCAGTTATTGCCTCCAACGTATTTCCAGTCGCAATACCTAGAGAAGTCCAAATATTTCCAGCTGTTAATACATTGACAGCAAAAGCACCTAAAAACGCACCCGGCCATAGACGCCATCCCCCAAGAACTAAAGATGCAACAGCAATTCCTGAAGCGGGCCAAACAGCCGAAGAACTTGGATTGAGGGTTGCGAGAGTAAGACTAAATTTTCCAACAACAAAGTAAACTGAGGCTAATAGAAGGATTTTAAAGACCTGCTTGAAAGTCTCCATCTTGGACATAGTGTCCCCCATGTAAGCGGATTCTATTATATCACAACGTTTACAATATAAATTTTAACCGTGTTAAAAGGATTTCTCTTTTTTAGAAAAAATTTTCCATCTTTTAAAATTTGCAATAGGTTCTGCTGCAAGAAAAGGCAAAACAAACAAAGAGGCAACACAAGAAATAAAGGTTCCTACTACAATAGACAATCCAAATCTTTGTGTCGGAGGAAAACTTGAAAATGCAAAAATACCAAAACCAAAACTGACGATCAAGGCTGAACTTAAAATAGCCTTATATTGACTTGCCCTTCCTTTCATCCAGGCATCCCATATCGACAATCCCTGTTTTCTAAACCGCCGCGCTGCGATTGTGGTATAAAGCATGGCATCTATCCCCATGCCTAGAGCAACATTGGAGGCAGGTGCACAAATAATATCCAAAGGCACATTTAAAAATCCATTGAGACCTAAAATGACCCCAGGAATCATCAAGAGGCTAAAAATAATTGCGAGCGAAGTTCGAATCGAAAATGAAATGATAAGACTAATAAACGCAAAAACCAGAAACAATCCTGCTAACCCATAAATCAAGCTTGAAACAACCAGTTTTGCAAGTTTCCCCTGTAAAAGATAAACTCCACCTTTCATTTCTAGCTCAAATCCACAATTTTGAACAATAGTTTCAATTTGTTTCATAACTTCAGTGCGTGGAATATTCAAATGGGATTCCTTCATTCTCAAGAGAAAATAGGCAAATTGACGGTCATCCGTAATAAAGTTTTTTACCAATTGAACATGTTCTCCCATCTTCTTTAAAAGTCCTTCCCAAGTCAGAAGAAAAGCCATTCCAGCACGCTTCCCTTCAGCCATTACCACTGGAAGAGAAATTACAACACCCACATAAGGATTTTTTTCCAATGCATTCTGAAGATTCCACATTTTTTGATAAGCTTCCTTAGTATTCAACTTTTGATTTTGAGCATCTTTGATAACCAACTTCAGAGGGCTGCTCCCCCCATTTTGATCAATATATTCCAAACTCTCCCTTAAAGAAGTTTGAGGAGCAAAATAAGTCAAAAGACTTGGATCTGTATTAAGCTTTTTAAACCCAAATGAAATAAAAATACAGACACAAATAAAACAAGCAACACCTTTTCCATACTTACCTTTCAAAAAGCGGGAGACATTTTTTGATTCATACTCTGGAGTATTTTGACTCAACGGAAGTTTCAAAAGACTTAAAAATATAGGATAAATAAGATAGGCACATAAAAATGCCACAAGTGTTCCAATAGAGCCTAAAATCCCTAATTCTCTTAACGGTTTCGCTTGAACATTTAAAAGACTTAAAAAACCTAAAAGAGTGGTCAGCATACTCCAGAAAGATCCTTTAAAAGTCATACGAATCGTCTGAAGGATGGGATGCGTTGAAGATTTTTCTAAATATTCATCGATGTTTTTCCAGTTAAATGTAAGGAAAAGAATGGGTGAGAGCGTAAGAATAAAAACAATCGTCATTAAATTGGCTGTAAGAATCCCTATCTTCAATTGAAATGCTTGCGCAATAATCAGAGTTAACATACATGACAGTAAACACGAAACAAGCGTTCCTAACAAAATGATAAAAGAACGAAAAACCAGAAAAAGAATAACACCAAATAAAATCCCTGCAAAAAGACTAAAAGTCTTCAAATCATGCCAAAGGTTTTTGCGAATCTGTTCTACAATATAAGGAACTCCTGAAATTTTTAGCTGAAAATCTGATTGGTTAAAATCAGCTAATATTTTTTCTATTTTTGAAATGCTCACCTGCAACGATTCATTATTCATTAAAATAATGAGATTTGTCGATCGCCCATCTTCCGAAAGCAAAAGTCGTTTCCATAAAGGACTCTCAAAAGCATCTTCAATATCACTGGGCCCATGCGTAATACTTTTAACTGCAGTTAATTCTGGCAACTTTAAAAGTGTTTCGC
>JAYRIK010000235.1:0-5183 GCA_041906865.1 Candidatus Auribacterota bacterium | reverse complement strand
ATTTTAAGCCGGTCATTTAATATGGGGCTGAATCTGCTTATTAAGGATATTGCCATTAACTTAAACTGGGATGACAAAAAGGCCGCCGAAGTGCTCCGGACAGTAGGTCTTGCGGAAAATGCTTCGTATAATTTGGGCGATATATTGAAACCGTTGATTAAAGAATTGACCGATGAAATAGAAAAGCTCCAGATTCTTGTCCATGATAAATACGGTATGAAAGTTGATACGATGTATCTTTTTAATTTTAGCAATCATGTGGCATTTTTAAGAGAAAAATTATTTACTTTGGGGACGGCAGCCTGTCCTCCTTATCACATCGTAGTTGTGATTGGGGGAACCAGCGCAGAAGCCAATCTCAAAACTGTAAAATTAGGAACGTCGGGCGATTTAGATGGACTTCCTACATCGGGTAATGAATGGGGCCAAGCGTTTCGAGATTTGGAATGGGAGAAGAAGCTTTATGATATGTCATGTATGACAGGGATTGGTGCGCAATTTGGTGGAAAATATTTGGCACATGATGTGCGGGTGATTCGTTTGCCACGACATGCAGCCTCTTGCCCCGTGGGTATTGGAGTCAGTTGCAGTGCGGATCGTAACATTAAGGCAAAAATTACGAGTGAAGGAATCTTTCTGGAAGAGTTGGATAAAAATCCAGGACGATTCTTACCCAGTGAACAGGCTTTAAAAGAGCACGTTGCTGTAGAGATTAATCTTGATCAACCCATGAAAGAAATACTTAAAGAGCTTTCAAAATATCCGGTTAAAACACGACTTTCTTTGAATGGGACGTTGATTGTTGCGAGAGATGTGGCCCATGCTCGCATTAAAAAGATGTTAGATGAAGGAAAGCCTATGCCGGAATATTTTAAAAATCATCCCATTTATTATGCGGGTCCAGCCAAAACTCCTCAAGGAATGCCGACAGGTAGTTTTGGTCCTACAACGGCGGGACGCATGGATGGTTATGTTGATGAATTTATGTCAAAAGGGGGAAGTTTGATTTCATTGGCTAAAGGAAATCGTTCAAAGGTTGTGGCACAAGCATGTAAAAAATATGGAGGTTTTTATTTGGGTTCTATTGGAGGACCTGCGGCTGTTTTAGCGAAAGAAAATATTTTGAGTTCAGAGATCGTTGATTTTGAAGAGCTGGGAATGGAAGCTATACGAAAAATCCGCGTTAAAAATTTTCCAGCTTTTATTGTTTGTGATGATAAGGGGAATGATTTTTTTGAACGTGGGAAAACATCAGAGAATGATGAGTGAGCGACAAGCTTTGCTAATACTTAAATTAATCTGTTCATTTTGCTCCTGAGTCCTAGCCTGGTAAAAAAGCTGATTCGGAACGTGGTCTGACACATAAAAAAGTGCCAGTGCTTGCAAGTTCATTTTTTTTGCTGCAGCAAAAAAAGCGGAGCTTTCCATGTCGACAATATCGATGCCTTGTTCAAGTAACCAGTCTAGACATTCTTCTTCTAATTTAAGTGAACCTACCGTGCCACAAGTTGCCATTTTAAAATTTAAGTTCGAGTGTGAATTTAAAAATGATTTTAAAAAATGTGAATCAGGTGAATAACTTTTTAGTGGTTGAGAAGGATTTTCAAGAAATTCAGTAAAGCTTTCTAGATTAAAAGATTTGTCAAGACAGACCAAATCTCCCAAGTTTAGAGCTTTTTCTGAAGGAAGAGCTCCACAAGATCCAAATAAAATTATTTTCTCGCAAGGCGTTTCTTTAAGATAAAGAACGACGTCTCCCACAAAACCAGCACCCATTTTGGTGTGAATTAAAGTAAGATTTGATGTGTGAGCTGTTGCATACAGAGCTCCTTTGTTTAGAACTGCAATCCCAAAATTCTTTAAGAGCCCTTTAGGTAAGGTGGGGAGGAGTAAGCAAGTTTTTTTAACCTCTTCAGATTTTGTTCCAAAAAGGGTTTCAAACGGCTGGGGCATTGTATCTATTCTCAAAAAAACCTTCATAAGTATGTGTAAAAAATCGGTATTTTTTGCCGCTGGCTTGGGCAAGAGGTTCAATTTTTCCTCTTACTTCATCCCAAATCTCGTTATAAAAAGAAACATCTCTTTGCATCTTTCTGAAACGTTCGCCTATTTCGGGATTGACAGAACCAATTTTTTCAATGATTTCATCAATGTGTTTTAAATTGAAATTAAGAAATTCAAATTCAAGTGGATCTGAATGTGAAAAAAACTCAAAAGCCTTCTCATATTCTGAAATCCAGGGGAGAACAGGACAAAAGTAAGTAATGACGTGAAGTCCTTTCTTTATGAGCTGCTCAATGGCTTTAGCTCTCGACTGAAAGTCCGAGCTTTTAGGTTCAAGAACACGTTTGTAAGAGTGATTAAAAAGATTTACAGTAAAATAAATCTTTTTGCATAAGGTGGGATCCAGCAGATCAAGGACATCTAAAATAAGGGGAGAACGCGTTAAAATAACATAATGAATTTTTTCTTGATTGAGAATCTCGATGATTTTTTGCGAGAGATGATATTGTCTTTCCATGGGTTGAAAAAGTTCTGTAGTTGAACCTAAAAGGACTGTATCTACTTTTTTTGTTTTTAGTTCTTTTTGTAATTGTTCAGGTGAATTGGTTTTAATATCCAAATAACTTCCCCAGGGAAGAGGGTTTTCTGAAGTCGTGCGATTGGTTTTGACATAGCAATAGACACAGGCTAATTCACATCCTTTATAGGGATTAATGACAAACTCGCCTAGGTCAATCGAAGTAGGGTTGAGCATGCGCTCGGCTTTTACTTCCTTAATTTGCATTGGCATTAGCATAATAGGATTTTTCGATAAGATTCCCGATAAAAGCTTTGGTGTAGCGCATATTATGTTGAGTGATTTCTTCGACAAAACGGTGCATACGATTTAATGAAGAAAGATTTAGTCTGTAATCTCCTTCGCGTTCAGCCTTTGTTCCCTCATAATAAGTAAAGGGATTAACTTGTTCAATTTTAGGAATAAGATGGCGATTCTTAAGAATAAATCGAAGGCTTTCTTCAAAGTCTTCTTCCGTTTCTCCAGGATAACCTACCATCATGCTGACACCAAAATGAAGATGGGCTGCATGTAGTTTTTGAAAAAATCTTTCTGCCTGGCCAGATGTGAATCCTTTATTCATTTTTTGAAGGGTTCGATCACATCCTGATTCTAGGCCGATAAAAATATTATAGCAGCCGCTTTTTTTGATCTTTTCCATGAACTGTTCGTTCATGTCTTCTCGTACGGCCATTTGGGCTTCCCAGCGAATGGATCCGAAGCGTTCCAGTATGGCATCTATAAGTTTTTCAAATTGTTTTAAATTTCCATTGAGCATAGAGTCAAAAAAGATGAAATACTCAATGTTACGTTCGCGTTTGTAAAATTCAATTTCTGAAATAATTCCTTCTATGGAACGTGTGCGATATCCCTGGAAAAGCAATCGTTCAGAACAAAAGTTGCATTTCCTCACACATCCGCGTGAGAATTCGATTGGGACTGCATTCACACGATAATTTTTAAAATCAAGACCCACAAATTTGGGGTGAGGGAGACTCAAAAGATCTTTGGTTTGAGAGAAAATTGAAGGCGTCAGTGATGAATTGGATTGTTTGTCTCTTACGATGTATTGATAAAAACTGTCTTCTCCTTCACCTACCACAATATGGTCAACAAGAGATTTTAGCTCAGGGGTAAAATCTCCATTTGTTTTGAAATATTGTCGTGCAAGCTCAGGTCCTCCAACAACAATTTTAATATGAGGTTTTCTTGCTTTAAGAATTCGAATGATGTTCATTGTATTTTCAAAGTTGCTTTTAAAACAGGAAAATCCAATGATGTCATATTCGAGCATTTTGTTGATATGGGTATCAAATTCTTCAGCATAATGCTCCCTCAAAGTAGGGATGATTTTCTTTTCTAGAAAAGTATTGGCGCTGACCAGCCAATCTTTTTTAAGTTCGGAATCTGCAAGTTGGTAGAAGCAATTATTCAAATCAAGAATGTCTGCTTGAAGCCCTTGTTCTAAGAGATAAGCTTGTAAATATCCCAAGCCCAAAGGAGGATATTTGGGCCAAAACATAGGTAAAATGCTGAGCAAGATTTTAGGTTGAGAAATCATGACATGATCTTTATACAAGAAAGAAGCTTATTATTCCAGCTCACAATCTTGAGATCCGTCTTGTCAGGGTTATTTGTTTATTATAAAATCTGCGTTCATGAAAACTTCTGTAAAAATTAATGCATCCAAAATTCTTGATTTAATCGGCAATACACCGCTGATTAAACTTGGGAAAATAGGTGTAGAATATGAGCCTGTTCAAATTTATATCAAGGCAGAATGGTTTAATCCGGGAGGGTCTGTCAAGGATCGTCCTGCTCTTCGCATGGTTTTGGAAGGTGAGCGTTCTGGAAAGTTGACGCGAAATAAAATTATATTGGATTCTTCAAGTGGTAACACAGCCATTGCCTATGCCATGATTGCGGCTTGCAAAGGGTATCAAGTTGAACTGGTGATGCCAGAGAATGTGAGTGAAGAACGAAAAAAAATTTTAAATGCCTATGGAGCGACGGTGATTTATACAGATCCTTTAGAAGGATCAGACGGAGCGATTCGAGAGGCTCATCGCAGATATAAATTAAATCCTCAAAAATATTTTATGCCAGATCAATACAATAATCCATTTAATCCTAAAGCTCATGAAGAGACAACTGCTAAGGAAATATGGGAGCAAACAGGGGGACAAGTAACGCATTTTATTGCGGGCATTGGAACGAGTGGAACAGTCATGGGGACAGGACGAGGGTTAAAATCTTATAATCCTAAAATTAAGGTCATCGCTACGGAGCCTGCTGGGTCTTTGCATGGTTTGGAAGGTATGAAGCATATGGCGACCTCGATTGTTCCAGGGATTTATCAAGAAAGTTTTTTGGATCAAAAAATTTCAGTAGAAACAGAAGATGCTTATGACATGACTCGACGCTTATCAAAAGAAGAAGGTATTTTGGTGGGACAATCTTCAGGAGCGGTTCTTTGGGCCGCTTTGCAGGTAGCAAAAGAACTGAAAGAAGGTATCATTGTCGGAGTTTTTCCGGATGGGGGAGATAAGTATCTCACCACGAGGGTTTGGGAATGATAAAACGGTAGTTAGTATCCCCTGACGGGGACTATGAAAGCTTGTTT
>JAYRIK010000234.1:0-10234 GCA_041906865.1 Candidatus Auribacterota bacterium | reverse complement strand
CAGTACATAATTATAAATAGACTAATGTCTGCCAGTACTTGAGAAACAAAACATTATTTGAAAAAATCTATTATACTTTGTTTCTCATAGTAAAATAGACTAAAACAGTCTGAATTTCATTAATTTTTTTTACTAGGCCTTGATTAATAATTTTCCTTTGCAATCATACCTGCAGTTGCTGAGCTAAACTTTTCTAAAGTCTGATTTAATTGACTTTTTCCGCTTAACATTTCTAATGTCACCGTACTGTAAAAATCGTCGAGTATTTTCTTTGTCTTTTCCCAAACAGGCTTGATGTTACACATACAAAAATGTGTACATACAATATGATCTCGCACGCTAGGCTCACAAAAAACATTAAAGGTGTGACCTTCAAGAGCTTCTACGATCTCTTTCAAAGTGATTTCTATGGCTGACCTTGCTAATGAATAGCCCCCATTTTTTCCCGAATGCGAAATGACAATTTTGGCCGTTCTCAGAGCTTGCATGATTTTTTCAATATAGGTTGGAGAAAACCCCTCCTTCTCTGATATCTCCTTAATAGTAATAAGGGATTCAGAACCTTTTTTAGCCATGTATATCAGGCAAACCAGTCCATACTCTGTTTTAGTTGTAAAACGCATAAATACCCTCTCGCTTAAGCCTTATAGCTAATAATAGCAAAATCAGACTGTTTTTGTCTAGTTTATTGGGAAAGATTTATATTGTTTAACATGTTTAATAGAAGTGAATTAGAGGCTATTTTAATTTCTCCATCGCATCAATCATGTCTTGAGGCATGGGAGCAGAGAAAATAACCCATTCATTTGTGCGAGGATGTGTAACTCCTAAAATAGCGGCATGAAGCATTTGACGGGTGATTCCCATCTCTTCGGAGAGCTCCATTCCCTTTTTCCCATAGTCGCCGTCCCCTAGAACAGGATGTCCTAAATGAGCCATATGAACGCGAATTTGATGAGTTCGACCTGTCCTTAAAAAAACTCGAACCAAAGTTGCTTTTTCAAATCTTTCAATTACTTCGAAAGTTGTATGGGCAGGTTTTCCGGTGAGAACAACAGCCATTTTTTTTCGATCGATAGGATGGCGTCCTATGGCAAGTTCAACCTCTCCTTTAAAGGCTTTCATCTTTCCCCAAACCAAAGCCAAATATTGTTTCATAACTTTTCGTTTTTCGAATTGATTGCCAATTTTTCTCAAACCCTCTTCGTGTTTAGCAACCATAAGGCACCCCGATGTGTCCTTATCCAGACGATGGACAATGCCAGGCCTCAAAGGGTCATCTGTTTGAGCAAGTTTGCCGCAATGAGCAAGCACTGCATTAACCAGGGTGTGTTTAGAATGGCCTGGAGCTGGATGAACAACCAACCCAGGTTGTTTATTTAAAACTAGAATTTCATCATCTTCATAAAGAATATCTAAAGGAATTTCTTCTGGAAGGATTTCGATTTTCTTGGGAGGAGGAATATGAAGCTCAATGATTTGTCCAGCTCTAGGCTTTGTACGAGATTTACAAACAACACCATCAAGGAAAACTTTTTGATCTTCAATGAGATTTTGAAAGCGAGTTCGAGAGAAGCGAGGATATTTTTCTGTGAGGACCAAATCAATTCGCTTGCCTGCATCATGCGGATCAACTGGAAACTGTTTGATGATTTCTTCGTCGGTCATAGTAACTCAATAGTGCATATAGAATACCTCCTAAAAGGAAAAGCACAACACTAATCCCCTGAAAGAGAGTAAATCGATTTAAAATAACGAGAGTGTGATCGCCTCGGAAAAATTCCGTGCAGAATCGAATGATGGGATAAAGCAAAAGATAAAAACAAAAAGTTATGCCATCTATTTTTTTTCGTTTATCAATGATTAATAAAACAAAAAATAAAATCAAAAGAGCACTGGCTTCATAAAGTTGAGTAGGATGAATAAGATGAAAGCGTCCCCATTGATACGCAGGTAGACTATTTGCGGGAAAGTTGACAGCCCATGCACATTTTGTAAGTGTTCCAAAGCAACAGCCATTTAGAAAGCAACCGATACGACCGATAGCATGTCCTAAAACAAGGGGTGGTATCACAAGGTCGAGTATTTTTAGAAAAGGCAATTTCTTAAGTTTAGTGAATAACCAAAGAGATAAAACACCCCCTAAAAAGCTACCATGAAAAGCCAGTCCTCCGTGCTGGATCATAAAAACTTCAAGCAAGTGATTTTTGAATTCATCTAAATTCAAAAGGACATAAGCAATTCTAGCTCCTAAAAGTCCCCCAATGATTATCCAAATTCCTAAATCATAGACTGTTTGACGTGTGAGCCCTAAGCGAACGCTTTTCCATAAGACAACAATCATGCTCAAGATAAATGCAAGAGCAAGAATACTCCCATAAGAATAAATCGTAAAAGACCCTATATGAAAAAGTATGGATTTCATTTGATTTCGACTTTATTTGATTTTTCGTATGACAAAGAATCCTAGGATACATGCCCCAATTGTGATAGCGCTATCTGCTACATTAAAAGCAGGCCAATGATGTACGCCCCAATAAAAATCTAAAAAATCAATTACAAATCCGCGAAAAAATCGGTCTATCCAATTTCCAAGTGCTCCTCCTAGAATTAATCCTAAGGCTAACGCCAGACCTTTATGGAAACGCGCATAAACAAGATAGAGATAAATAAGTAGCCCTATTGAAAGGGTTGTTGTGATTAAAAGAAAAATTAAATTCCCTTTAAAAAATCCAAAAGCACTTCCTGTATTATGAACAAGAGTAAGATCAAAAAGATTGGGAATAAGCGCAAAAGATCGTCCAAACGAAAGGAGTTTACTAATGAAATATTTAGAAGCTTGGTCTAGAGCTAGAACAATAAAAGAAGAACTCAAGAATAAAATAAGATTCATATAAATAAAAAAGTTAGTCTCCGGTATTCAGTCCGTTGTTACCGGTCATTATTAAAGACTGGAGACAGGTGACGGGTAACTATTTTTCTTGTTTATGCTTTCTTCTTCTTTTCTTGCTCGGATTGACATTGAATGCAAAGGGTTGCGTATGGAACTGCATCAAGTCGTTTGGTTGAGATAGGTTTTTCACATACTTCGCAAAGACCAAAAGTTCCTTCTTCTATTCGTTTGAGCGCTGCTTCAACCAAGTACAAAATTTCCTGTTCTTGAGTAAAAATTCCTAGAGCAACACCTCTATCATAGTCATCACTGCTCATATCGGCAAGATGCATCGAATAACCCGAAAGTTCTCCTGTGAGATCTTTTTGGGATTTTTGAAAATTATCATCTTTAATGTGCGTAATATCACCCGCAAGTCTCTCTTGCTCTTCTAATAAAATTTCATGATATTTTTCAAATTTTCCCTTAGAAGGTTTCACTTTGATTGGTGCTTTTACTTTTGGTGCTTTTGGCATAAGTTCCCCTTTTTCCTAATGATCACTAAAAGTTACTTCTACTGCACTCACACATCGTTCGCAAAGAGCAGGATGTTCTGTATTCTCTCCTACTTTTAAAGAATAATTCCAACATCTCTGGCATTTTTCTCCTAATGCCTTGATAACACGAATACCTAAACCATTCATGGTTTGAGATTGAAAAGCATCCTCAGATTTTCCTTCAATTTCATCGCAAATGATAACTTGAGAAACGATAAAAATTGCTTTTAACTGATCTTCACCTAAACTGATCAATTTTTTCTTTAAAGAGGCATCTCTTGTTGAAAGCTCAACTTGTGCTTCTAAAGGACTTCCAATCACTTTGGAATTTCTAAGATTTTCCAAAAGTTTCAATACTTCCGATCTTAAGTTTTTAACAAATTCCCATTCTGATTCTAATCCCGGATTGCTCCAGTGTTTATCTATTTGAGGCCAGGATGCAAGGTGAACACTTGTATTGGAATTGCCTATTCGTTCATCCGTCCTCCAAATCTCTTCCATTGTAACAGGTAATATGGGTGCAAGAAGACGGTTCAAAACTTGTAATATTTCAAAAAGGACAGATTGTGCTGCCCTTCTTTTTTTAGAATGAGCTGCAAAAGTATAGAGTCTGTCCTTGAGTATGTCAAAATAAAAAGAACTAAGTTCTACTGTGCAGAATTGCTCGATGACATGATAGATTTTACAAAATTCATATTGATCATAAAACTGAGTCACTTGCTCGTAAACTTCATAGGTGCGACTTAAAGCCCATTGATCGATGTTGTCGAGTTCATCTAAATTTAAAATGTGCGAACTTTTTTCATAATCAAAAAGATTTCCTAAAATATATCTGAATGTATTTCTGATTTTTCGATAAGTATCAGCCACTTGAGCTAAAATAGCGTCAGAAACCCTAACATCCTGAGAAAAATCTGTTGAAGAAACCCAAAGCCTTAAAATGTCTGCCCCATACTTTTTCATGACTTCTTGTGGAGATATAACATTTCCAAGAGATTTAGACATTTTCTTGCCTTCTCCGTCCACGACGAAACCATGTGTCAGAACCGCTTTGAAAGGAGCTTGATCTTTTAGCCCCATAGCAGCAAGAAGTGAGGTTTGAAACCAGCCCCGATGTTGATCACTTCCTTCTAAATAAAGATCTGCTGGATAAGAAAGCCCAGGGACTTTTTCTAGAACAGCTTGATAACTTACACCAGAATCAAACCAAACATCAATAATGTCTTCTTCTTTCTTGAATTCAGAATGTCCACATTTACATTTTTTATTTTTGGAAATAAATTCTGATGAAGGAATCTCAAACCAGGCCGATGCCCCACCCTTTTTAACTTTCTCAATAATATTTTTAGCTGTTTCTTGATCTAAAAATTCCGTTTCACATTTTGCACAATAAAAAATAGGAATAGGTACACCCCAAAGTCTTTGTCTTGAAAGACACCAATCTGGTCTTGACTCAATCATGCTGAAAATTCTATTTCTTCCAATCGCAGGAATCCATTTTACTCGGTCAATTTCTTTTAAAGCCTTCTTTCTTAAATCATGGCGATCTACACCCAAAAACCATTGTTTGGTTGCTCGAAAGATAATCGGTGATTTACAACGCCAGCAATGAGGGTAAGAATGCTCAAGCTTGGTTTGATAAAGCAAAGAGCCATTTTCTTTCAAAAGATCACAAATCCCTTGATTGGCTTTAAAAACAAATTGTCCTTCAAAAAGTTTTACTTCTGATGTGAACTTTCCGTTTGAATTAACGGGCGAAAGAATGGGTAAATGATAAGACAAACCTATTTCATAGTCTTCTTGGCCATGTCCAGGAGCTGTATGAACACATCCTGTCCCCTGATCAAGTGTGACATGATTACCTAAAATGATCTGAGAAGTTCTATCAATAAAAGGATGCTTGCATTCCAGCTTTTTAAATTGTTTTCCCTTAAAAGTTTTTACAACTGAAACATCTTTCCATCCTAACAATTCTTGAACTTGGCTTAAGAGAGATGCAGCTAAAATGAGATGTAAGCCGTTGGCTTTTACGAGTACATAATCTGCGGTTGGATGAAGTGCAACTCCAACATTTCCAGGTAATGTCCAAGGAGTGGTTGTCCAGATGAGAACAGAAGCATCTTCAGGTAAATTGAGTTGCTTACAAGACTCTGAAGTAAGTTGAAATTTCACATAAATAGAAGGTGAAGTCTTGTTTTCATATTCTACTTCAGCTTCTGCTAAAGCTGTTTCACAGCTTGCGCACCAATGAATGGGTTTCAGCCCTTGGAAAATGTACCCTTTTTCATAGAGTGTCCAAAATGATTCCATGATTGTGGCTTGATATTCATAATTCATTGTAAGATAAGGCTTATCCCAATCACCTAAAATCCCCAATTGCTTGAATTGATCTCTCTGAATCGAAACATATTTAGCGGCATAGCTCCTAGCTTTTTCCCTAAAGTCAAGACGATCAACGGTATGCTTTGTCTTTCCTAATTCTTTAAAAAGCTGTAATTCCACAGGCAGGCCATGACAGTCCCAACCTGGAATATAAGGAGTTCGAAAACCTCGCATGGTTTTATAGCGAAGAATAAGATCTTTCAGGATTTTATTTAAAGCGTGTCCCATGTGAATATCGCCGTTGGCATAGGGCGGACCATCATGAAGTATAAAAGTTGGACTTGAAGCTCGGCTTTCTTGAATTTTTTGATAGAGAGACGATTTTTCCCATTCAGACATAAATTGTGGTTCTCGTTTTGGGAGATCCGCTTTCATGGGGAAACTTGTTTTAGGAAGATTAAGTGTATTTTTATATTCCATGATTAGCCTTAAACATTGTGAGACTTCAATTTAGACCGCTGATCCTAGCAGGACTGCCTATCACGTTCAAGAGATTGTTTAAAACCTGAAATCAAAATATTAAATCGATTCAAAAGCAATTTTGAGATACTCTTAAGTTGAATCTATGAAAACTTTTTTTAAATCATCTGGGTTTACTTATGCTTTTATTGCGGCATTCCTTTTTGGTGCAAGCACCCCTCTCTCTAAATTACTTCTAGCAAAAACTAATCCATGGTTTTTAGCTGGAATTCTGTATTTGGGTGCGGGAATTGGAATTTTGATCTTAATGATGATTCGTTCTTTGCTTCATAAAAATCATTCTCAAGTCTCCCTAACTCAAAAAGATATTCCCTGGCTTGTAGGAACCACGTTTTTTGGAGGAATCTTGGCTCCTGTTCTTTTGATGCATGGTCTTATTACAACAGAAGCTGCATCTGCATCTTTGTTTCTGAATACGGAGGTTGTTTTTACGGTGTTAATTGCATGGTTTATTTTTAAAGAGCGTTTTAATCGACGTATTTTTATGGGAATTTTTTTTATTGTTCTGGGAGGCTTCATTCTTTCATGGGTCCCTCATCCTAGCATTCGTCATCTTGTGGGGCCTTTTTTTATTGTGGGTGCCTGTCTTTGTTGGGGTATTGATAATAATATTACTCGAAAAATTTCAGCCAGCGATCCCTTGCAAATTACGATCATTAAAAGTCTTGTTGCGGGCGCCACTAATTTGTTTCTTGGAATCATGTTTCATGCTCAATTTTCCTCTTTCTCGGTTTTACTGATAACAAGCATTTTAGGATTTTTGTCTTATGGTTTAAGTTTATTGTGTTTTATCTTGGCTTTGCGTTATATCGGAACCTCACGAGCAGGAGCTTTGTTTTCGCTTGCGCCATTTGTAGGGACAGGCCTTTCTGTTTTATTTCTTGGCGAAAGTTTTTCTGTCTACATGGGGATAGCAGCAGTTTTTATGGCAGTGGGTGTAGGGTTATTTTTGAGCGAGAGACATTCGTATGTGTCTTAAAGTAACTTCAAAAGAAGGCTTGTTAAAAGACTCTTAATTAATTCTATTGCAATAAAAGCAATGATCGGCGAAAAATCAATCATGCTCCATTGAACTCGAAAGAGTCGCCGGATAGGAGCAAGAACAGGCTCTGTTAAACGATGAATCCATTGAACAATAATATTATAGGGATCTGGATTTACCCAGCTCAACAAAACTCTTGCGAATAAAATGAATGAATATAAATCGCACACCCATTGGACGATACGAATTAGAAAAAGAATCATAATCCTTTCTGAAGCTCCTTTGATCGTTTTTCTGCCATGTGAATGGCTTGAATAATGAGTTTCTTTGTTTGATTCTCATCGAAAGATTTTATGGCTGCTTCTGTTGTTCCACCAGGACTTGTCACTTTGCGCCTTAAAATTTCTGGTTTTTCTTGTGTTTGTTGAATCAATGTTGAAGCTCCCAAGGAGGTCCATTCGACAAGTTTGCTAGAAGCCTCTAGAGAAAGCCCTAGCTCAATCCCAGCTTCAATCATGGCTTCCATAAAGTAAAAGAAATAAGCAGGTCCGCTTCCGCTGATGGCTGTAACTGCATCCAAAAGATTTTCGGGAACTTGTACAATTTCTCCTACTGCGGACATGATTTCACAAGCAATGGCTTCATCTTTAGCGGTGGAAGCTCCTCCCCGGCTAATCCC
This sequence comes from Candidatus Auribacterota bacterium, assembly GCA_041906865.1. Lineage (GTDB taxonomy): Bacteria > Auribacterota > JACPWU01 > JACPWU01 > JACPWU01 > CAZXEQ01. The sequence goes on along the minus strand of JAYRIK010000234.1, from coordinate 2,282 downwards.
GGAAACACCTTTCCCTACCAGTGCCGGCATGTTTGGCATTACACGAATCATACAAATTTTTTGAGACAATTTCTCTTCAAAGAAGCGAATCGGGATTCCGGCTGCAATGCTAATTAATATTTTGTCATTGAAACGAATCGATGAAATTTCAGAAAGAACATTCGCCATACTTTGGGGCTTTACAGCAAAAAGAATAATATCGGCCCATGAAACAGCTTTGCTGTTGTCAGAGAAAGAGCGAATTTTAAATTTCTCTTGAATGTACTGAACACGAGTTGGATTAATTTCAGTAAAGCCTATAGAAGTCTCGGACATTTTTTTTGAACTTAAAATGCCTCCCATGAGAGCTTCGGCCATATTGCCTGCACCGATAAAGACGAGTTTTTTATTGTTGAGCATATTTCTTATTTTAACTCCGTGCACCAAAAATTGCTTGTCCTAAACGAATCATTGTACTACCTTCCTCAATTGCGATTCTGTAGTCATGACTCATTCCCATAGAGAGTATTTCAGGTTTTTCTAATCTACAAAAGAGATTTTTCATCTTTTTAAAGAAAGGTCTTACATTTTCAGGATTTTCTGAATAAGGGGCTACGGTCATTAAACCTTTTATTTGAATATTTGATAATTGGTTGATTTTTTTTGATATGCCGAGTACTTCTTCTTCAAGGAAACCATGCTTTGTGATTTCTTGGCCAATATTTACTTCTAATAAAATGGGTAAAATTTTATTGGTTTCTTCAGCAGCTTGATTTAATTTTTCTGCTAGGCGCATGGAGTCCACGGATTGAATGATTTCAAATAATTCAATTGCTTCTTTTGCTTTGTTGGTTTGGAGATGGCCAATGAAATGCCAGTGGAGTGGTTTATTTGAAATTTTTATTTTTTCTTTTGCTTCTTGAACCCGATTTTCCCCAAAAAAAGTTAATCCTGCATCCATAGCTTCTTGAATGCGCTCAGGTGAAACTGTTTTAGTGACTCCTAATAGTGTAATTTCTGTAGGGAGACGATTTTTTTTATGGCAGGCGATATTAATATTTTGTTGAATTTGATTTATATTTTTAGCAATCAGCGACATGATAAATGCCTAAATGATAAAGCGAATACTATTTTTGAATAGAATCCGTAATCCACTGTTTTTGAGAAGAAGAAAGCTCAAGAAAAGCAATTTCTGTTTGATATTCCATTTCTTTCTTTTCGTTCTGAATGCAGTCTACTTTTGAAATGATTCCTTCGGTTAAAATTTTCTGATCGCTCGCTTTTTTTGATGAACTTCGAGGAAGAATAAGAGTGATATTTGCTTTGGAATGCAAAGGAATGGCTCTATTCAAAATGCAACGGAATTGAGTGAGTTCCAAATGGTTAACTTCAGAAACAAAAGATTCCCCATTGATTTCAAGTTTCACAGGAATATTAGAAGAGCATTTCTTCATGGGATGTGCCAGTTCGTGATAGGTGTTTCAGTCTATCCAAAAGTTGGACTGTTGTTCATCAATTCGGGTTCCGTTGCGTAAAACGGTTAATTTCCACGCTTCGATTTCACCCTCATTGGCAAATTCATCACCGATGTGCTCGATAGGTGTTTCATAAAAATCATTTTGATTTACAAAAATATCGACATCTTTTTTCTTGATGTCATTTGAGTCAGAAGCACGATATTCAAAATGAAAAGTCAACTTTTCTCCAGAACTAGGAACGCCTGAGGCTTTCCATTCAATAATGTAAAGTTCCCCCATTTGAGAAGCAGGAAGAGCATGTTTTTGATAAAACTTATCAAAATAATCAAACTGATAACCGAGGTCATTTCCCTGACGACCTTGTTCGTCATATTTCACAAGTTTTTGAGAGACTTTGGCGATTTGATAACTGGATCCCATGCTCTCGGCATAACTGCGGGATATCAGAAAGAAAATAGAAAACAAAGTAAGAATAAACGTCTTTTTAAACTGATGAATTGACATTGTACTGCCCCCTTTTATGATAGGGAAAAGTATACGATAAAGTTGCCTTTTTAGGAACTGCTATTTTTATAATTCTTCTTTGAGATTAGACACTTTCAGGTAAGATGTAACTGTAAGGCTATCTGATGGTTATAGAATGTGTTTTGCATTTAACAAAGACAGGAACCGCTTGATTGTATGTAAGAATGCCTATTTGATAAAAGTAAAATTCTAAACCCTAAATCTTCATTTGATTTAACATTAAACCTGTCATTAACTTTGGATAAAAATCTGTTGATTTTTGAGGCATGCGCTCCAAACCATAAGCGATATCTCTGACAT
>JAYRIK010000233.1:0-1778 GCA_041906865.1 Candidatus Auribacterota bacterium | reverse complement strand
TATACACCTTAAAATGGGAAAAAAAAGGAAGAATGTCAAGTTGACCTCAAATTTCCTATTGCTTTGTACTTTCTATTGCCTTACCTGGAGTTCTTCCCTGGAGTTTTTTTGTGTCGTCGATCCGAAAAAAATATTTGCAATCCGTTTGGGTTCCCTATCCGGTGCTGACGGAGCATTTTAAGACAGTAAAGGATTGTGTGGGTGATTTTTCAAGAGTTGGGGTTCTTAAAGAAACTAAAGAAAAAGCAGAGAAAGCAGAAAAAACAGATAAGGTTACTTTAGTAGGCCAAATTCGGGATGTAAATTCAGAAAATAAAAGTCTGACTTTAGGTGAACAGGAAGTTGAATTGATTTTGCAATTTCTTGAATCCATTCATTTGCAACCTGATTTAGAAGGAGAAGATCCTTGGAACATTATTGGTCGAGGAGATGTCATTCGTATTACAGCCCCTATGAACCCTGCATCAGCAGAAGTTTGGGAAGTTCGACAAGCGGAGTGGACGCTTCTATCCCCCTGCTATCATAAAACTTCCTGTACCTCGCAAGAAAGAATAGGGCCGAAGCGATGGGGAAGTTTTATTCATGGGGTTCGTACTTACTTTCTCTGTCAAAATTATTATGAAGCGGACACGCCTTATTTGGTGGATTGTCCTGGAATGGAACCTACTTTAGACCCTTTCAGATTAAATTTATTGCGAGAAGGAAAATCAATAACTAAGTATTTACCCACATCGCCTGAAATCAGTTTAAAAAAAATATTAACTCAAGGAGTTTACCGTCTATTTGAGATTAAAAAATGTTTTCGCAATAATGAATTAAGTCCCATTCATTCTCCCGAGTTTTGGATGTTAGAATGGTATCAAGCTTTTGTGGGATTGGATTCCGTTCAAAAGGAATTAATGGGACTGCTGACTTATTTGTCTCATGCTCAGCTCATTCCCCACTGGGATCAACGAATAAGCATAAAAAGTATTTCTATGAGTGAGCTCTTTTTAAAATATCTTGATTTTATTTTGCAGCCTCACACTTCTCAGGCTGAATTAGAAAATCTTTGTCAAAGAGAGAAAATTCATCTGGGATCTGGTGATCATACTTGGAATGATTTGTTTCACTTTCTTTTTTTAGAAAAAATTGAACCTCACTTGTTTGGTGAAGGCCCACTTTTTATTACTCACTTCCCTCCTCAGCAATCTGCTTTAGCCAGATTATCAAAAGAGGGTTGGGCTGAGCGATTTGAATTTTATTGGCAAGGTATGGAACTGGCTAATGCCTTTCATGAGGTTAATGACCCTAAGGAACAAAAAAAGAGGGATTTAAGGGATCAAGAAGAAAAATTAAAATTAGGTAAGGAAGCCATTCCTTTTGATGAAAGTTTTTATCAAGCTTTAGAAAGCGGAATGCCACCAGCAAGTGGAATTGCTCTGGGGATGGAACGATTGTTTATGGCCGCCTGGGGTATTAAGAACATACAGGGGATTAACCCATATTGTTGATATCGTCTTTAAGTTCTTTTCCTACTTTAAAGAAAGGGAGCTTTTTCTCTTCCACACTAATGACTTCACCCGTACGTGGATTACGGCCCTTATAAGAACCATAAAGGCGGTTGACAAAGGATCCAAAACCTCTGATTTCAATACGATCATTACGTTGGAGTGCTTCAACCATAGAATCAAAAATGGTGTTAACCACAGTTTCGGCTTTGACTCGGGTTATGCCCGCTTTTTCAGCAATATGGTTAATAAGGTCTGCTTTTGTCATAAAGATATTTCCCCTGTGAG
>JAYRIK010000232.1:0-2077 GCA_041906865.1 Candidatus Auribacterota bacterium | reverse complement strand
GGAGTCTAGGAGAAAAAGAAAGCATAGCTACTAAATCAAATCAAGTGGTCTATGCAGATGATCAGAGAATTATTTGCTGGTTATGGAATCACAAAGATTCTTCTGAAACTTGTATTGATGAAACATCCCGATACGTGTTGTTTTTTATCGACTCTTTTGAGCATAGTAAAATTGAACTTGCCCTGAATGAGCTCGAAGAGAATTTGAAGAAAATTCAATGTTTTTCTTTAGAAAAGGGGATTCTTAATAGAGCTTTTCCTCAAGCACGCTTGAATGGGGTAGATAACTCATGCTCTTAACGCTTTTGAAAGGATTTGGCACTAGTGGAAGTTTAATTGTCGCTATTGGAGCTCAGAATGCATTTGTGATTCGACAAGGCATGTTGCGTCGCCATCTTTTCATGACGGCTCTTGTTTGTTCTATGATTGACGCATTGCTGATCCTTTTAGGAGTGTTAGGTTTTGGACAACTCATCTCTGCATATCCATTATCAATCCAGATATCCAAGTATTTTGCTATCATTTTTCTATTCTTTTATGGAGTTATTTCTTTGAAATCCTCTTTGAAACCTAAAACTTTAGAAAGTGGAAAAGAACAAGAGCCGCCCTCTGCTAAAAAAACTATTTTCTTCCTTTTAGCTTTGAGCTTACTTAATCCTCATGTTTATTTGGATACTGTCATTTTATTGGGCAGTATTGCTTCTCAACAGCCTCCTCATGAACAAATCTATTTTACCTTAGGAGCAATAAGTGCCTCATTTCTCTGGTTTTTTGCAGTTACTTATGGAAGTTATCTGTTAGCTCCATTTTTATCAAAACCTAATGCTTGGAGAATCATCGACGGCTTAATCACTCTAATTATGTGGGGGATCGCCACTAGTTTGATAATCCACATTTGATCCAGCTTGCTATGTTGATGCGAAATTTCTTAAAGGCATCACCAGGGCTCTTAGAGTAGGGAACAGGCCAAGAGTGAAGATTAGGATTCTGCTGCATCCAAAAGGAATAGCGTTTTTTGCCAGGATCATCAAAATCCAGAGATAGTAGAATCAAAGGAGCTCTTTTTAATAACCCGTGCAGCTCAACGTCTGGTTTCTTACTGACTCCTCCTAAAGCTATGCTGCAAACTAGATCGGAAGCTTCTTGCTGAATTAAAATTGCATCAAGCTCAGATTCGACAATGATGATGGGTTTTGAGCGGTCGCCGTACACAGAAGGAAGTTGTGTGCACCCTGAGACTTCAACATATTTTGGCAAAGCATCCCCACTTACCCAGTCGCTTCTGCGAATTTTTATTTTATTTAGATGAGAATTTTGAAAGGAAGGGATTACAATCCCCTTAGGAAACTGTTGACGTTTCGGAAATCCATTCTCTTTTATTTCTGGTCCCAGTCCCCATCGTTCCCTCTGATCAAAGAGGTTCTTTGGATTCCATCCCAAACAGAATCGTTTTATCGTTTCAATGGTAAGTCCCTTTTGTTCAAGTTGATTAATGACACTGGGCTCCTTCAGGAGATTCTCATGGGAATAGTCTATAAAGCGCTTTGCTACTTGTTGCCATGATGGATGAACCATAGAAGATTGGCGAGGTTCAAACATGATCTTTTTGGGCCTTGAGGGCAGTGTCTTCAATTCAGGGGTAAAAGATCGCACAAAAGATATTGTAGGAATATCGAACGCTCTGGAAGAAGAAAAAAAATTAGCGAATGTGATCTCAGACAGTATTTTTCCTCTACTAATCCCTGACATAGAAATTCATTCTTTTAGAAACAAAGAACTCCTTGTTTTAAACATTCCTCATTTGGCTGGACCCTATTACATTAAATCCGAGGGACCTGAAAAAGGAGTGTATGTACGATTTGGATCAACCAATAGAAAAGCTGACTCCGAAACCATTTCTTCTTTAAAATTATTTGCAACTAACAAAACTTACGATGAATTGCCTTGCCCTAAAGGAATCTTTGACCAGGCGCAAATTCAAACAGCCTTTGGCTGGGTTAATAAATACCCTACAGAAAAAACATGCGAAATGCTTGGTATATATTCTAATCATAATGGAAATATATGCCCTTCCATCG
>JAYRIK010000231.1:0-9600 GCA_041906865.1 Candidatus Auribacterota bacterium | reverse complement strand
TACTCTTTCTGGAGGAGAAGCCCAGCGTATTAAATTGGCCCATGAATTAATTAAAAAAAATAGAGGCAAGACTCTTTATATTTTAGATGAACCTACCACGGGTCTTCATTTTGCAGATATTGAAAAATTGATGAAAATCTTGCAACGTCTTGTAGACTTAGGAAACACGGTGATCTTGATTGAGCACAATCTGGATGTGATTCGTCAGGCTGATCATATCATTGATCTAGGTCCTGAAGGAGGAGAAGGAGGCGGGCGTATTGTCACTCAAGGTTCTCCAAGCCAGATTATTGAAAACGGAGTAGACTCATATACAGCGAAGTACTTAAAAAAAGTTATGAGTCGACAGTCATCAGTTCCTAGTGGAAATAAATCAAATATCAAAGTTGATCTTTAAATTTTAATTTTCTCTAAAAAAGGAGCGGGTTTATGAAGAAGATATTATTCTTACAGGGAATATTCTTAAGTTTATGTTTGAATGTGGTCTTTGCTCAAGGGCCGGAAGATGATCCTGGTCAAAATTATTCTTTGGATGACCACCGAGATTCCATTCAGAATCCTGGAGATACGGCAAATCCTCCTCCTATCAATAATCAAACGATGAATGCAGATCCTGCGGCAGGAGGTTATTCAGGGCCTGGAAATTTTGAAAATCCACCGCAAGGGACTAATCCCCCTTATAACCAAGCTTCAACGGACCCTGCTGCAGGGGGGAGTCCTTATGCCAGGCAAGATCCTTATCCTAATCGAGGTTCTTTCAATCAAGGACCTGATGGAAAGCCGATTGAAGAAGGGACAAGAAATTTCCCATCAGGCCCTATGGTCTCCACAGGGGATATTGTCTTGGATTATCGCAGTCTTGTTCAAAGAATTGACGATATGCGAATTCATGAAGATGATGTGATTAGAAAGCTTGAAGATTTATCTCGTAGTTATGAGGACGGTTTGAAAAAATTAGATGATATGAATCAGAAACTAGAAGCTAAGATCAAAGAAATTCAGGATTGGTATGATAAAGTTTCTGAGAAAATGGAAAAAATAAGCACGTCTGCGTCTGAACCCCAAGAGATTAAAGGAGAAGTCCGAGGTGCTCCATCAGATCGGTATAGTTCAAAATAGAAACTTGGTAATTAAGAATTTTGATCCTCCTTATCCTAAATAACAAAGTTTCTATCATGAAGAACTTTTTAAAGAAAATCCTTTCTTTTAGCCTCATTGTTTTGACGATAGTGGGCGCAGGTGTGTTTGCTTATGAGTTTTCTATCCATCAAAATTTAAAACAACGGGTGGGCTGGATTTTTGAGACTTGTGAGAAGATTCATTTCGAACATTTTGATCTAGATGCTCTTCAATCAAGTTATCGTGTGAATATATTAGAAGGAGAAGAAAAGGCTAAAATTCAGGAAAGATTAAAAGTGGATATCAATCATGCCCCTCAGGAAGAATTAGAGCAACTCCCTCAAATCGGTCCTACTTTGGCTCAACGGTTGATCAAGGAAAGAGAACGCGATTTTTTTAAAAATTTAGAGGATTTAAAGCGTGTGAAAGGGATGGGTGTAAAAACACTTGAAAAACTCAAGCCTGTTATAAAATTTTGTTTTGACTCGGATCAGAAAATTCCAACTACAAAGAAAAATAAATGAAAAAGACGCCAATTTACTTTTTGATTCTTATTTTACTGTGTATTGGAAGTTGGAGCGGAGCCTCATTTTTTAGATCTCAAAGACTATCCCATCAAAGTATTATTTTTCATGAGCCAACTTTGATTGCGATTCAGCTAAATGTAGGACAGGGAGATGCTTTTCTTCTCATTTCTCCTGATCGGAAAATTACATTGGTTGATGGAGGTCCTGTCCTGGATAACCGAGGATATCAATGGGATGCCGGATTAGAAGTTATTTGGCCCACACTTAAGGCATTGGGATTTGAAAAAATAGACACTGTTGTACTGACGCATCATGATCAAGATCATATGGGTGGTATCTTGAGTCTTTTAGGGCATGTTCCCATTGGAGAGGTTTTTCATAATGGTGAGGCTAAACGCACAGAAAGTTATCGACATTTTTTAGATCTTATTGCAAGACGCCATATTCCTCTTTCGTCTTTAAAAGAAGGGGATGTTTTGGAACTAGGTCAGTATCTTCAAGCTCAGGTTCTTTCTCCAAGTGGAGGACAGGGATGGGAGGATAATAATGCTTCTTTGGTATTGAGAGTGACTTTTGGACATCTTAAACTTTTGTTAACAGGAGACATTGAATTAGGTTCAGAGCAAATTTTGTGTTCTCGTTATGGAGATGGGCTGCATTGTGACTTTTTAAAGTCTCCTCATCATGGATCTAAAACTTCTAGCAGTCGCATGTTTTTAGAATTGGTTCATCCGTCCCTGATAGGAATATCCGTAGGAAAGGGAAATTCTTATGGACATCCTTCACCTCAAGTTCTCAACCGCTATGCGAATCTTTGTGGGAGTCGTTTTCTTAGAACAGATCAAGATGGGGCAATTATGCTTCTCTCGAATGGAACAGAATGTGTGGTTGTGACTCAAAAAGGGATTTCTCAAGTTTTGAATTTGTCTTAAATCGATTTTAAACAAATTCATCCAATTTGTTTCTAGCGGGGTATCATAATATGATATTCTCATTTGTCTTTAATTTTGGAGATAAATTATGAATTTTTCTTGTTCTTTATCTTGGATTTTCTCTCTTTTTTTGAGCTATTTGATGGGTTCTATTCCTACAGCCTATCTCATGGGGCGTTGGAGCAAGGGTGTAGACATTCGCCAACACGGAAGTAAAAATGTGGGTGCAACCAATGCTATGCGTGTTTTGGGAAAACCTCTTGGAATATTGACACTTCTCATTGATATCGTAAAAGGCTTGCTTCCTGTTTTAGTGATTGCTCCCTTTTTTGCTTCTTCTTGCAAAAATATTTCAAATCTACAATTGGTTTGTGGAATTGCGGCCATTTTTGGTCATAACTGGACGTGCTTTCTTAAATTTAAAGGAGGGAAAGGTGTAGCTACAACAGCGGGTGTATTTTTAGGACTTGCACCCTATGTCCTTCTTTCTTTGGTTTTACTATGGGCTGGTGTAGCTTTTTTGACAAAATATGTTTCAGTCGCTTCTATTATTGCTTCGATGGCCTTGCCTCTTTTCCTATTACTTTTTCATAAGCCTCTTGCTTGGGTTTTGTCGGGAGTTGCTTTGTCATGGATTTCTATTTGGAAACATCGAGGTAATATCAAGCGCTTGCTTGATGGAACGGAAAATAAAATTGGCAGAAAACAATCATCGGACTCTGAAACTCAGTCTACGGTAGGAAACTAAATTTTTTGATCAAAAATTATGACAGAAAAAATTGCAGTCATTGGTAATGGTGGATGGGGAACAACATTAGCACTTCTTCTTTTGAAGAAAGGTTATGATGTTTTTTTATGGGGTGCTTTCCCTGAATATGTTGAATTTTTAAAAGCAAAAAAAGAGAATGTCAAATTTCTACCAGGCGTTCCACTTCCTTTAGAACTTAAACATACAGCCAGTGCTGCGGAAGCTTTGTCAGGTGCTTCTACGGTTGTGATGGCGGCTCCTTCCCATGTGATGAGAGAGGTCGCAAAAAGAATTAAATCTTCTTATCTACCCAAAACCATTCTTGTGAGTGTGGCAAAGGGAATCGAAGTAAATTCTTTGAAAAGAATGAGCGAAATTGTTTTGGATGAGTTAAAACCTTCGTCATTGGCTGTACTCTCAGGGCCGAGCCATGCGGAAGAAGTGGCTCGAGGTGTTCCAACCAGTGTTGCTGTTGCCTCAGAAAATGAAAAAATCGCTGAACAAGTGCAAAAATTATTTATGACAGAACGGTTCAGAGTTTACACCAATGCTGATTTAATCGGTGTGGAATTGGGCGGGGCTTTCAAAAATGTGATTGCGGTGGCTGCGGGTATCAGCGATGGCTTGGGATATGGAGATAATACAAAGTCTGCGCTTCTCACCAGAGGATTGGCTGAAATGACAAGACTTGGAATTGCGATGGGAGCTAAACGAGAAACATTTTATGGATTGGCAGGCGTAGGGGATTTGATTACGACTGGATTTAGTAAGCATGGTCGGAATCGAAAAATGGGAGAACTTTTAGGAAAAGGAATGAAACTAGAAGAAGCTCTTAAAACCACAGAAATGGTCGCTGAAGGTGTTAAAACAGCTGCTGCGGTTGTCCAACTTTCAAAAAAATATTCTGTTGAAATGCCTATTTCGCAAAAAGTGTATCAAGTTCTTTATGAGGGTTTAGCCCCGAGTAAAGCTGTTCAAGAGTTAATGCTGCGCGAAGCAAAGCCAGAGGAGTCGTAATTAAAGGTTTTCTAAGACTTGGGCTGAATACGGTGAGCTTCAACTTTTTCATGCTCTAAAGCAGAGACAACCATTGTTTTTTGCGAGCGTCCTTTTCTTAAAAGAATTTTCACTGGAATAGGTTCGGTAGGATTGTTGTCCGCGTATCGAGCTAGAATTTGAGCTGCGAATATTTTTTCTTCTTCCGTTGGTTTCCCTTGAAGCAGTGAGGTAGGTCCTTGTGTCTCAACAACACTCATGACAATATTCCCACGTGGGAATCGTTCCAAAAAATTGTTTTCTGCTTCGTCTCGACCGACAATTAATTTTGTTTGAGGTGAGAGACGGAAATGTCGGCCGACTTTGAGTAGTACAAGATCATTCTTTCGAAGATTTTTCTGATGTTGTAAAAGATCTCTTAATTTAAAAGCAAAGGTTTTATCAGGTAGAAAGCAGCAACCTCCAGCCGGTTGGGGAAAGTCAACAACTCCTAATTCATTGGCCAATTTAATTTGTTCGGATCTGCCTCGGCCTGTAATACCTTTTAATTCTTGACGGTTTACCCAACCCATTTTTTCTGGCAGAGTTTCTGGTAATCTTTCAGCAGACAGAGGTCTTAAAAGCCGATCTTCTAAACCACTCTTTCTTGAGATTAAATCTAAGGCTTGTCGATATTGGGACATAGGACGTTGCCCTAAAACCTCTCCTGTAAAAACAAAATCAGCTCCGACTTTTTTCATGATTCTCTTGGCTTTTTTAAGCATATAGATTCGGCAATCCAAACAGGGATTCATGCCGGCTCCATAACCATATTTGGGATTAAGCACAACATCGTTAAAATATTTTTTTGAAATATCCACTATTTCAATAGGGACTTCTAAATCGACGCCAGCTCTTAAGGCCTCATTGCGAAGTTTTTTTTCTGGAGTTCTTTTTCTTTGAACAGCTCGGGTATGGTCTGAGAGACAAAAACCCGTACTGAAATTAACCCCAACTACTTCAACTCCTTGCTTTTGAAGGAGTTTTGCGGCAACGGAACTGTCTAGTCCCCCCGATAAAAGACCTAAAGCTTTGATTTTCTTTTGAGGCATGTAAGTCTCCAAATGATTTGAGGGACAGATTCTAAAGGGAAGTTCTTCTTTCAGCAAGAAGATTGTATTTTTGAAAATTTAAGATATTACGGCTGCAACATCTATATCTTTTAGTTCGTTTATGATAGGCCAAACAAGATTTAGGATAAGAAGAGATATATTTAGTGCTTGACCCTTTAGAGCCTCATAAAGTTTTGTAATTTGGGTGGCTCTTTGGCTCCAGGAAAATTGATCGGTGGCTCTTGTTCTAAGCAAAGGTTGTAAACGACTACGTTGAACGCCATCTTCGAGTATTTCTATCAATTTTGTTTGAAAACTATGCGCGTCGGGGTACTTCGCATAAATTCCGTTTTCTCCTAAGATTTCACGATTAACGGGGGTATCAAAAACAACAGTGGGTAGTCCCATGGCCATATAATTCATGAGTTTTCCATTACCTTCACTCTTAGATATTTTAGAGCTTACAGCAACATCCCCACAGGAAAGGTATTTTCTTGCCATATTGTAAGGGACATTCCCCGTAAAGGTGATATGACTATCAATTTTTTTCTCTTTGCAAATTTCACGATAACGATCTTCATTTGGAAACCCCATGATTAAAAAATGAGCATTCTGAATTTTCTGAATGACTTGAGGAATAATCTCTATCAATGAATCGATGCCTTGATACGGGGTTAATAAACCCAGAAAAACAACAACAAATTGATGGTCAGAGATCCCCAACTTTTTTCTCATTTCTTTTCTCTCTTCAGGATTCATTACAAAAGCTTCTGTATCTACTGCATCTGTAACTACTTCCATTTTGTTAGATTGAATGGAGAATTCATGTTGAAAAATTTCAGCAGCTTTTTGAGAACTCATCATCAAAACATCTGGCATTTTATTGATTTTCTTCTCTAACCAACGAAATCCTTTTAGAATCCAAGAAAGATTTCCTGCAAAACCATGGGCTTTGATTTCATCTGTCATGCTGCCCTGAAAATCAGCGACGACAGGTATATTAAATTTTTTCTTAAGGCGTCCTGCAATGAAAGCTCCTTCATGAAGATGTGCATGAATCAGATCAAAGCTTTCGCTGGACAGAATCTTTTTTGCTTTTCGGTAAAGTAATTCATCTAAATAAAATTTGTGCCAGGAAGGTCCTGCTTCAAGCTTATGATACCAAGGAATGCGTAAGGTCCTTCGAATATCAATGCCCTCGATGTCTCGTCCAAGGTGATAAGTACAGAGGGTAACTTTATGTCCAAGTTGTTGTAGCGCTTTAATCTCTTCATAAATTCTAATGTGACAGCCCCGATCGGCAAAGAAAGGTGTCGGTGCAATCATTAAAATGCGATAGTTCATAATAGAATGTCTCCCCGTATAAGAGTTTAAATTGAATGAGAACATCCTGTCAATAGAATATAAGGGAATCCCTTATAGAATAATATGGAAGATTCTGATTCTCCTGAAGTTTTTTATGGAGGTGGATGCAGGGAAGAAGGGTGTATTCATTCAATAATAAAATATTTCTTAATAATAAAATATTTCTTGGTGATATTTTTTGTGACATGTTAGAATCGAATGAATTTAAAACTACAGGGGAGAATTTTACTTATGATTGCTAAGTTTCCATTGTTTCTTTTAACCATGGGTGTGGGCTATTTTGTTGCTTTGAAGGCAACTGAAGAATTAGGCTTTATGAAACATGTGGGGAATATTATTGCGACTTTGATGATTGTTGGAAGTCTTTTGGGTATGGGTCTTTCAGGCTATTTTTGCTACAAATCCTGCAAAGCATCGGGGCAATGTCCTCTTCAGAAAATGATGCAGGCTGAGTCTTCAAATTAAAGTATTCGGCGACTGTTTTTTATTAAGATGAAACTAAAGCCCATCTTTTTTATCTTTTTATCCTTCCTATTTTTCCAAGCAAGTCTTTATGCCTACTTGACAGATGCTTTGAGAAAAGTAAAAGGGGCGGATTGTATTGATCATCTTCGTCAAATTCATTTAGCTGCCATGCAATATGCAATGGATAGTGATGGACATATGCCAGCTGCTCAAGGAAATGCTCTGGAAATAGCAAAGCTCTATGCTCCTTATTTGCCCAATCCTGAAATTTTTATGTGTTCTGGTGTACAGGGACATGGCTCTTACCAAGGAGGATGGAATCATTTTACCTCAGAGGACTTAGATTACGGTTTTGGTTTAGGCCCTGGCGGTCGGGGAGTGAGTGTAGATCAATCTGGAAAATTTCCTGTTGCTTTTGATCGTTTGGGAGATGGGGATCATGAGAGAGGTAAATTAAGTAAGATTGGTAAAAATATTCGTTTTAATCGAAACCATGGTCTGACGGGCGGGAATATTGTTTTTTTAGATGGAAGTTTAGTTTGGGTTCAATCAGGAAAAAGTTGGGAAGAATTTCAAATAGATTCAAATTTAGAATTTGTTCAGTAAATTTCAAGAAAACAGCTTCTTTTTTGATTGCTTTTTTGAGTTTTGTGTGTTGAAATCAGCTCGTCTTTTTTAAAGTTGTGGGGGATTCACCTTCCATATTTTTTGATTAAGCTTTTTTTAGTGGGGTTAAATCTTGGGTATTATCAATTCTATTCTAGGGATGTTCTCAAGCGATATTGGTATTGACTTGGGAACTGCGAATTCCCTTATTTATGTTAAAGGCAAGGGCATTGTTTTAACGGAACCTTCTGTTGTTGCCATCCAAAAAGGCACCAATCATGTGTTGGCTGTTGGCAGTGAAGCCAAACGTATGTTGGGAAGAACACCAGGAAATATTCTTGCTATTCGTCCTCTCAAAGACGGTGTTATCGCCGATTTTGAGATCACAGAAAGCATGCTTCGCTATTTTATTACCAAAGTTCATAATAGAAAGGCCTTGGTCCGACCGCGTGTGGTTGTAGCTGTTCCGTCGGGGATTACCGAGGTTGAGAAAAGAGCTGTTAAAGATTCGGCACTTCATGCAGGGGCAAGGGAAGTTTACTTAATAGAAGAGCCGATGGCTGCGGCCATTGGTGTAGGACTTCCTGTCCAGGAACCTGCAGGCAATATGATCATAGACATTGGTGGGGGTACCACTGAGGTTGCAATCATATCGCTAGCCGGGATTGTTTTTTCGAAGAGTGTTCGCGTTGGAGGAGATGAGATGGATGACGCGATCATCCAATATTTAAAAAGAACCTATAACCTCATGATTGGAGAAAGAACCGCTGAGAATGTTAAAATTGCCATCGGTTCGGCCTACGCATTGGCTGAGGAATTAAGCATTGAGGTAAAGGGAAGAGATCTTGTCTCAGGATTGCCAAAGACAATTGTCATCAATTCTGAAGAGATCCGAGGCGCACTCTTAGAAACCATTTCAACCATCATAGAGGCGGTGAGAATTTCACTTGAGCGTTGTCCCCCTGAATTGGCTGCGGATTTAGTAGATCGTGGGCTTATTCTTGCAGGTGGAGGTGCTTTGTTAAGAGGAATCGACCGTCTTCTCGCTGAAGAAACAGGACTCCCGGTTAATGTGGCAGATGATCCACTGAGTGCCGTCGCTATGGGCACAGGACGTGTCTTAGACGAACTGGACTTTTTGAAAAAGGTCATTGTTACAGATAACGTCAGGGTTTAAACTTGTTTCGAAATCGCTTGTTTCTTTACCTATCTTTGATAGGAATTTTAATCATTCTTTTCCTGTGTTTGCCAAATCAATTTGGCAACTCTCTCAAATCTTTTTTAAACCAATCCACTGTTCCAATCCTCAATTCTTCCCATGGATTTTTTGAAAAAATCGGAAATGTTTTTGAAGGTCTTTTCGAATTTTCTACCATCAAAAGTGAAAATCTAAAACTTCAAATGGAATTGGCTGAGCTAAGATTAAAAGTCGACCATTTACAGAATGTGACCGAGGAAAATGAAAGATTGACTCAGTTGCTGCATTTTGTGGAAGAAAGCCCTTGGAAATCTTTATCTGCACGCGTCGTGGGACGCGCTCCTAGCCAGTGGAATCAAAGTTTGTGGATTGATCAGGGGAAAAACCATGGTGTACAGGAAGGCATGGCAGTGGTATCCGCTGAGGGAGTGATCGGGAAAATTGTAGAGACGTTTCCTGAATGGAGTCGTGTCATGCTCTTAAGTGATGAGAATTGTAAAGTCGGAGCCATGATTCGAGAAACAGGAGAATTAGGAATTTTACAGGGCAATGT
>JAYRIK010000230.1:0-13642 GCA_041906865.1 Candidatus Auribacterota bacterium | reverse complement strand
TCATTTTTTATATCAAAGACATTCATTGCAATTTAGAAGGTCAGCTCAATATTTCTAAAATGATAGAAGAGCTTTCAAAAAAGGAGGGGGTTCAACTTATCTTGGTTGAGGGAGCTCAAGGAAAAGTTCAAACGGATCTCTTAGGGTCTTTTCCAGACCCCAAAATTAGAAAAAAAGTTTGCAGAGAATTTTTGTCCAAAGGTTTCATTACGGGTGCTGAATATCTTGCGATTTCTGAATTTAATAAAGTTTCTATCCATGTCTACGGCATTGAAGATGAGAAGCTTTATTTGAAAAATTTTTATTTCTTTAAACAAGTTTATGAAAAAGCAAGTGATATTCACAAATTTCTAAATATTTTGAAGGCGTTGATTCAAGAGTTAAAAAACAAGAATCTTAATAAAGAGCTTCTAAAAGTGGATCAAGATTGGAAGGATTATCAGGAAGGGAGATTAGCTTTAGTTGGATTTGTTAAGTTGTTTTCTCAAAAAAGATGGAATGAGTCTGCATTCCCTAATCTTGCAAAGCTTTTGAAGATTTTGTCTGTTGTAAATCAGAATAATCCCTCTCTTTTAGAAAAAGAGCATGGAGATTTTATTCGGCGATTGAGTCAAATTTTGTCGAGAGATCAAACACAAGTCTTGATTAAACTGACATTGAAAAAGAGATTAAATAAAATTTCAGATGAAGAATATTTTTTGAATCTAGAAAACATTCTTCCATTGAATCAAATCGAAAGACTTCGTGCTCAATTTCCTGTTCTTTTTGGGGTTTTTAATTTGCATCATCTTTTAAAAGAAAAAAGTGAGAAGTTAGCGTTTGAGTTAGAAGATGCTGTGCATTTATTGTTTGAAGGACTTGCAAAAACAGAAGTAGAAAAAAATCTACTTAATCTTTCTTTGAAATTAGAAATTTTAGAAAAATTTTTAACGCTGACTCTTTCTAGAAAAGAATTTGAGAAGTACGGTCAAAATTTTAATTTTGACCGATTTATTAAACAATTAGAGAAATTTTCTAAAAATAAAGTCGAGTTTTTATTAATAAAAAAAATGAAAGAGGTTTTTGAATCAGGAAAGTCTTTTTATCAGTCTACTTTAACAAGAGAAGATCAAATGGTTGAAAATGCACTTAGAAAAATAAAAGAAGAAGATGTGCAAAAGGCTATTTTGATTGTGGGAGGCTTTCATTCTCAAGGGGTGATGGAGAAATTGAAAAAACGAGATATTTCGTGTGTTGCCATGATGCCGGCTCTTAAAAAAAGAGACGATGGGCATTTATACATAGAGCGGATGCTGTCTCAAAAAATTAATTTTAAACTTTTTCAAGAACCATCTTTATTCTCTCTTTCAATTTTGGATCTTCTATCAGATACAGTTTCTAACGCTGATGACCGCACAAAATTTTTAAGAAGTTTTTTTCATTATATGGTTACATTTTATCGAGAAGGTTCTTTAGGCGATGAAGAAACAGTTATTAATAGATGGCGACAACAGGTTGCTGCGCTTCACTCAGAACTATTATTAGAATTTGATCAAGTGGTGGAATCTTTATTATTTTTAGCGGAGACTATTACTTTGGGGCAAAGAGAAATTATGGATGTTTTGAAAGATTCATCGGCTGATCAAAAGAAAATATTACAAATGAAAGTTATTCTTTCATTCTTATACCGAGAACAATTGTCTGTCTATGATGAGATAAAATTAAAGATCGATCATCCTGACCTTCTAGCTTATATGGATCGCTTAGAAGAAAGTCATTATATTACAAACCGATTTGGACTTTGGGAGGTTTTAGATAATGCAAAAGTGGGCGATGAAGGAGGAGGTGTTTTTGAAGATGATGTAGTTTACTTTGATTTTTCTGATCGATCTTTTCTAGAGGGTGGAGATTTTACAGGGGTAAGTACAACAGAGGGTCTTTTAGGAGAAGATAATATTTTTTCAGAAGGTGATTCAGCTATGGGAGCTGCGTATCGTATTAACGAAGGTCGTGCTATTTCTGAGCGAGAAAGGTTGGAGGAGATTTTTAGTATTCTCGCTGATTTTTGTAAGGCAAAACCGGGAATTCCATGGATTCAAATAGGAACAGATCATCAAAGGAAACATCTTTATTTTCAAGGGGTCCGAATTCTTAGTATAACCCCAAAAACCTTTTTAAGGGATACAGCGGTATCATTTTTTCTTGTAGACGCTACTCATGTAGAAATAAGGAAAGGAGGGAAGATCTATACTTTGGGGGCAACAGGAACGATTGACATTGAAGAAGATATTTCCACCATTTTTAATGCAAAGACTTTATTGAGAAAACAAATAGATCGCTTAAGATTAATTCAGGAAGATGAAGTAGAGGTTAAAAATTATTGGGAAGCTTTTTTTGATTCTTTTGAAGAAAAAACTTCCGAAGGTATTTCATATCGACATGCAGTTGCCGCTTTTTTTATAGAGGAAATTTTAAAAAATCTAAGTCCAGAAGCTTCGGATGAAAGTTTTGGATATATTTTAATAGTTTTAAAGCAATTGAGGGAGAAGATTTTAGAAGCTGTAACCGAGGAAGAAGAGGAAGGGGATTTTGAAGATCAAACATCTTTACGTTATGTTATTCGTTTTTATGGGTATTCCCTTTTAGCTTATACACAAGATCGATTTTCTATTCCTACGGATTCTTTATATCAAACCATTGCTCCAATCACCCAGGTGATTGCAACATTGTTAGAATCTCTTTTGAATGAACCACAAATTTCAAGAACTTCGTCTGTAGCAGAAATGGCAGTGGAGGAATTGGGTAGAGGAAGGGCAAACTTTTTTCAAGCGCAAAGAGGGTTTATGGAAAGAAGAAGTAGTTTTATTTCTGATCAAGCAGCTTAAAATGGCGTGTAGATCTAGGCTATTTAGGAATATGCTAAAAATGATTCCTTATCGTAAATTAGGAAAAACAGGTTTACAAATCTCTGAAATGGGTTTTGGGAGTTGGGCCATTGGGGGGCATAGCTACGGTCCGGTTCAAGATCCTGAATCTCTTCATGCTTTAGAAGTTGCGCTAGATGCCGGGATTAATTTCATTGATACCGCGGATATTTATGGCAAAGGGCATAGTGAAGCGTTGATAGGTCAAGTTATTCAAAATTTTCCCAGAGGAAAAATCATTATTGCGACTAAAGCAGGATGGGATTTTTCTCATGGATTGATTCGTGCCAATTTTGATCGTAGTTATATTGTGTACGCTTTGGAAGATAGTTTAAGACGTTTGAAAACAGATTATGTTGATTTGTTTCAATTGCACAACCCTCCTAAAGAATTAGCTTTGAATCATGAGTTGTTCGATGAATTAAAGAATCTTCAAAAAAGTGGGAAAATCCATTTCTATGGAGTTTCTG
The DNA here is from genome assembly GCA_041906865.1 of Candidatus Auribacterota bacterium. GTDB lineage: Bacteria > Auribacterota > JACPWU01 > JACPWU01 > JACPWU01 > CAZXEQ01. The sequence continues at coordinate 10,269 of JAYRIK010000230.1, read as the reverse complement.
TTCACGGGCCTGAGGAAGCTTTGTTTTGGATGGAACATTCAGACATTCAAACGATTCAAATTGTTTTTAATTTATTAGATCAAAGAGCCCGTCTAGAGCTTTTCTCCATGGCTCAGAAGAAAGGAATTGGACTCATTATTCGAGAACCTTTGGCTTGCGGAGTTCTGACAGGGAAATATGGAGTCGATACTATTTTCCCTAAAGATGATCATCGCAGGCGTTGGACTCAAGAAAAAATGATTTTGGATTTAGAGAAGATAGAAAAGATTAAATCAGTTATAGGAGATACAAAAGCAGCTCTTTCTCAGCTCGCTCTAGAATTTGTCTTATCTTTTTCTGAAATTTCTGTTGTGATTCCCGGGATGAAGAATGAGTTGCAAGTCAAAAATAATTTAAAAGCAATTCATGAAAAACATCTTTCAAAAGAGGATGTTGCTGCTCTTTGCCGATTGTATGATGCAGATGTAATTTTTTCTTCAGGGTTTTATAGAAATTGAAATCTCTGAAAAAGGCTCATCTGCTACGTTGTCTGCTTCACTCATTTGTGCGGCGTACCATCAAACGTACGCCTCCGCATTCGTTTGCAGCGGCCTTGCATCTGAACCTTTTTGAGAGGTTTCCTGTCGTAGAATTTTTTATAGATTTTAAATATAAAGGTTCCTTTTTGAGCATAGATTGATAGAATTCAAACACCAAAATGGAGGAGTAAAATATGAAAAAGTTAATGTTTTTCTCAATGTTGTTAGGTGTAGCTTTATTAAGCTGTGCTGAAGAAACCAAAGTTCCAGCCAAAGCACAAGCTGTTTTAAATCCAACAGAAGGAAATCAGGTTCATGGAACCGTTACATTCATGCCAGCAGATAAAGGTCTTTTAGTTGCTGTGGATGTTGACGGTTTAACTCCAGGTAAGCATGGTTTCCATATTCACGAAAAAGGTGATTGTAACTCACCAGATGGTTCTTCAGCCGGTGGACATTTTAATCTTCATGCCATGCAACATGGTTCTCCTGAGGATGCCAATTGTCACGAAGGCGATATGGGCAATATTGTAGCGGATGAAACAGGGCATGCGCATCTTGAATATGTTGATGCTAAGATCAGTTTGACTGGAGAGAACAATGTGATTGGACGTGGTGTGATTGTTCATGCTGGGGAAGATGATTTTAAAACTCAACCAACAGGTAATTCAGGTGCTCGTGTGGCTTGTGGTGTGATTGAAGCGATGGAATAATTTTAAGTGTGAATAAGAAAAAAGCTTGTCTGCCCGGTGTTTTCATTACGGGTACGGATACAGGGATTGGTAAAACTTTAATCACTTGTGCTTTGGCTCTTGCTCTTTCAGAAAAATATCATGTGGGAGTCATGAAGCCCTTTGCTTCAGGCTCCCATTCTGATGTGCAGAATTTGAGAAAAATTGCCAAGCGTTCTGATTTAAGCTTGGACGATATCAATCCTGTTTTTTTTAGCCAACCTTTGGCCCCCTTTAGTGCAACTCGTTTTGATAAGCAGAAAATTAATTTCTCGAAAGTTTTCAAAGCTTATCAAAAGATTCAGAGCATATCTGATTTTACTTTGGTAGAAGGGATGGGAGGTTTACATGTTCCTATTACAAAGAAGCATACTGTAGCTGATTTAGCCCTTCAAATGAAACTTCCTATTCTGATTGTAACGCGTTTAGGGCTGGGGACCTTAAATCATACGCTTTTAACAGTAGATTATGCGCGTCGAAAGGGGTTGTCGATTTTAGGTATTATTATAAATTCTACAAAAAAAGAAAAAGATTTATCTACTCAAACCAATGTTCAGGCTTTATCAAAGTTACTTCCAATTCCTATTTTAGGGCCGATTCCTTATTTGAAGGGTTCATTTTTAGAAAAGCTTGAGACCATTTCTACTGGAGATTATTTTTCTAAACGTCATTTGGGGCAATTATTCTCATGACCCCCCCTGAAATCTCTCCATTTATTGCCTATTTATTCAGCTTCTTTTTCTTTATGGGGCTATTTTTAGATTTCAGTCTATTGAGGAGAAAGAATGAAGAAATAAAATCTATTCTTTTGGTTCCATGGAAATGGATTGATTTAGGGTTTTTTCTTCTTATTTTTTTAGGTTTGGGAGAGAGTTTGAGTCTTTTTCTAAAGTATTTTTTGACGATTTTAAAAATATCTAAAGATGATTATGCTCTTTATTTATGTCTTTTTAATATTTTGATTGAGATTCTTGTTGTTGTTTTCTTGATTCGATGGTTGAAAAAAAGATATTTAACATCATGGAAAGATTTAGGGTTTAACCGAACGATCCATATAAAAGACATTTATCTAGGAGCGCTTTACTATATTGCTGTTCTTCCTCCCTTGATTGTAATTGGCTTGATAACAAAAATTTTAGCAGATGCATTTAAAGTCCCTATTGAACCTCAAGCCCCTATGAAAATGTTAATGAGAGAACATTCCAATTTTAATTATGTGATTATGGGTGTTTTAATTGTTGTGTTTGCCCCTGTTTTGGAAGAAATTTTTTTCAGAGGGTTTGTTTATCCTCTGATGCGGAATTCAGGAAATGTAAAAAGGGCTATTTTATTAAGTGCTTTTATTTTTGCTTCACTTCATTTTAGTCTTTGGGCGTTTTTGCCTATTACCTGCATTGGTTACTTTCTCGCTTCTCTTTATGAGAGAACAGGTAGCCTTTATGCATCGATCACTTTTCATGTTTTAAATAATTTAATGACTGTTCTAATAGTCTTCTTTTTATTAAAATAAAGTTAAATCTGATGAAAGAACCAAATCTGCTTCGTTGCATGCTACGCTTCTTTGTACGGCGTATGAAAAAATATACGCCTCCGCAGACGCTTGCGCGCGCCTTGCATCCCCTTACGGGGACTATAAAAACATGTCTTCGGTTTTTCGATCAGATTTTTGAATCAATCTAAGGGATTGTTCATGGGAGAGTTTGAGTGGATTGCTCATATTGCTAAAAAAGCTAAATTGAGACCAGATGTTTTAGAAGGCATTGGTGATGACACGGCTGTTTTAGATATTCCAGGCTCTTCCAAAGTTTGGCTTTTGACGGTGGATCATGTGGTAGAAGGAATTCATTTTGAAAAGGGGATAGATGAGCGTTGGGTAGGACGAAAAGCATTAGCGCGGTCTCTCAGCGACATTGCTGCAATGGGTGGAGTTCCTAAGTTTGTTCTTGTGGGACTGGGAGTTCCAAAAGGTTATTCGACACAAGCAATTCATCGTTTCTATGATGGCTTCTTAAAATTAGCAGAGCAGTTTAAAGTGAGTCTTATCGGTGGAGATATTACGAGAAGTCTTAAAGGTTTTTTTGCCTCTGTTACGGTGATTGGAGAGGCCAAAAAGGGTGAATACGTTTTGAGAAAAGGAGCAAGAAAGGGAGATTTGCTCTTTGTTACAGGCTCATTGGGAGGATCTCGATTAAAAAAGCATTTAAAATTTCAACCTAGAATTAAAGAAGCACAATGGCTTACAAAATCTAAAATTCCAAGTTCAATGATTGATATTAGTGATGGACTATTGGGGGACTTAAAACATATATTAGAGAAAAGCAATGTAGGGGCTTGTGTGTGGTCGCATTGCATTCCAGTTTCGTTGGATGCAAAGAAGTTGGCAAACTCAAATTCTTCTGAGGCTTTAAAAAAAGCTTTTTTTGATGGAGAAGATTATGAGTTGTTGTTTACGTCTAGAAAGAAGGATTTATCCTGGATAAAGACTTTCCAGAAGAAATTTCGACTTTCTGCAACCTGTATTGGACAAATCATTGATCAACCTATAAGGATTCAAATCGAAGATGAAAAGGGGAAGAAAAAGAACATTAGTGGCAAGGGGTTTACCCACTTCTGAGTCAGAGAACATTTTTATTACGACCAATCCAAGATCGACTTATCGCTTAGGTCAAGCTTGTGCATCTCTTTACCCTAAAGGTGTGATTGCCCTTTTTGGAGATTTGGGGGCAGGCAAGACTGTATTTGTAAAAGGTTTTGCCCAAGCGATGGGGGTTAAGAATGTTCGGCATGAAGTTGTAAGCCCTAGTTTTACTTTGATTCGTGAATATGATGGGAGAAAACCTATTTATCATATTGACCTTTATCGATTAGAGTCGGAAGGTGAATTGACCCAGCTTAATTTGAAAGAATATTTGGATAAAGATGGGATTGTGATTATTGAATGGGCTGAGAAAGCTTTATCTCTTTTGCCACCTGAGAGATTGGAGGTTCATCTTCAAGTCATCAATAAAAAGAAAAGAAAGTTAGAGTTTAAGGGGACTCCCGTTAATATTCGAAAAGGTCTTTGGATTCGCGAATGAAGGTTTTAGGTATTGAAACTTCGACACGTGTGGGAACTTTAGCTCTTGTAGAAGGGCAGAATATCTTAGCTGAAGAAGTCATCAGTGAAAATTTAAGACATGCTGGGCATTTTGAACAGTCGCTCAAAAATTTATTTTTGAAAGCTTCTCTTCTTGAAAAAGATTTAGATGTGATTGCAGTAGGCTTGGGACCTGGTTCTTTCACGGGTATTCGTATTGGTTTGACAATGGCTAAGGCTTTTTCATTTGCCCTTCATAAGCCTTTATGGGGCGTTGGAACACTGGATGTGTTGGTTCATGCGTCAAACTTCAAGTTTAAAAGCCTTTGCCCTGTGATTTCTGGAGAAGCCCAAGAAGTTTATGGTGGCTTATTTGAGAAATCGCAAGGAATGATGACAAAAACTTTTCAAGAATTTAACCTTCCTGTTGGAAATTTAAAAAGCATGTTTGAAAAGCCCGTTTTCTTTTTTGGCCCTGCTTTAGAAAAACACCGGCTGATTTTTGAGAGTTTATTCGAAAATCAATACTTAGACAGCTCCGTTGTTTTTCCAAAGGCATCTTCTGTTGCAATTTTGGCTCAGGACTCTAAATGGCGTCTAGAGGAAATGGATATTGTTCCTCGTTATGTTAAAGCCCCCTACGCAGGAGTTTGATGGTGTATGTCCCTTGAATCTTTAACAAGCACAAGTGAAAAGGTTTGGATTGAAATAAGCCGTTCAGCTTTAACTCACAACGTAAAACGGATTCGTTCTATTCTAGGCCCGATGGTTGCACTTCTGTCAGTTGTGAAGGCAGATGCTTATGGGCTGGGTTTGGAGAATATCTCGAAAATTCTTTGGCAAGCAGGTGCTAACTCTTTTGGAGTTACAGATGTAAAAGAAGGTTTGCTGTTAAGAAAGATTCTTCCCGAAGCTTCAATCCTTATTTTAGGTCCAAGTTTTTCAGACAATATGGAGGACATTTTAGAATATAAACTCGTTCCTATGATTTCTTCTTTAGATTTATTGAGAAGGTTAAATGAAGTGGCTCATTCAAAACAAAAAAAAGCCCAAGTTCATTTGATGATTGATACAGGTATGGGACGTATTGGTCTTTGGTATGAAAAAGGAGACGATTTTTTTAAAGAACTTTTAAAACTTGAGGCCATTGAAATTCAAGGCGTTGCCAGTCATTTTGCTTCTTCAGATGGACAGGATTTAGAATTTTCAAAATTACAACTCCAACGATTTCTTGAATTTTTGTTTAAACTAAAAGTAATGGGTTTTGAAATTCCTATTCAACATATGGCCAATAGCGCTGCTCTAATGAGGCTTCCAGAATCATTCTTTAATATGTCTCGAATTGGAATTCTGATGTATGGTGTTTATCCAAGTCCCTGGACACCTAAAGATGATTTTAAGGCTGTGTTTACTTGGAAAACGCGTGTTGCTTTTATTAAAGAAATAGAAGAAGGTCGAACAGTGAGTTATGGTTCAACATTTGTTGCAAAAAATAAAACAAAAATTGCAACACTTCCTGTAGGGTATAGCCATGGTTACGATCGTAGACTTTCAAATGGTGGAGAGGTTCTGATTGGGGGAAGACGTTGTCCTGTTGTTGGAAGAGTGACCATGGACCAAATCATGGTTGATTTAGGTCTAGAAAGTTCGGTTAAGGTTGATGATGAGGTGGTTCTCATTGGCTCTCAGGGACAGGAGAGGATTACTCTAGAAGAGATGGCTCAAAAAATAGATACTGTCCCATATGAAATCATGTGTGGATTAAAAGTTAAGAAACTCTATATTGATTAATTGAAAGGATTTTAAAATGGAAAAAATAATTTATACTCCTAAAGCTCCAAAACCAGTAGGCCCTTATTCTCAAGCTGTTTTAGCAAATGGGTTTTTATTTCTAGCAGGGCAAATTCCTTTAGATCCTATAACAGGAGAGCTTGTTTCCGGTTCCGTTAAGGATCAGGTTAAGAGAATTATTGAGAATATAAAAGCAGTCGTTGAAGAAGCGGGTGGGAAGCTATCTGATGTTGTAAAGGCCACTGTTTTTTTAAAGAATCTTGATCATTTTTCTGAAATGAACGAAGTATATTCTCAATATTTTGGTGAAATTAAACCCGCTCGTACGACCATTGAAATCAGTCGTTTGCCCAAGGGTGCGGATGTTGAAATAGAAGTAGTTGCGGCTCTCAAGAGCTAAGTTGTTATTTTTAGATTTTTAGCTTTAAATTCAATGGATTTACACTTTTCTCTTAAGCTAAATCTTGAAAAATCTTGACGCAACTGAATGAGTTATGTTAGCTTTTGCCTTCGATAAAAGGGACACTTTGTGGAAAAAGCAGGAAATATTGAGTTTAAATGTATTCAGGGTGAATGCGAAGGGCTTATTCGTTTTTCCATATTAGATGTAAGTGGAAAAATTGCGGTTAAATGTCCCAACTGTCACAATGATTATACTTTTAATAAAGATCTCACTGAAAAAATAAAAAAATTTGTTGAGTTGATTTTAGCTGTTCGATCTGCTGAAAGTATTTTGGGAAATACGCATGTTGCTATCGATGTGGATAGGCATTCTGTGCAAGTTCCTTATCGATTGCTCCTTACACGCTTGAATACGTTGCTGACGCTTAAAATTGGATCTCAAGAAATTATTTTTAAATTTCGAGTCGAACCTCTTAAGGGTCACGCCAAAACATCTTAGGATTCTAACAAGTCTGATGAAAAAGCCCAATCTGCTGCGTTGCACACTGCGTTTCTTTGTGAGGCGTATAGGAAAGCATACGCCTCCGCAGTCGCTTGTGCGCGCCTTGCATCTTAGACTTTTTGATCAGACTATAACCAATCAAGGTTTTTCAGAAGATTACAATCATGAATGAAGCGATTCGGATTTTACCCGATCTTCAATTCAGCATTCTTTGCGATGATGTCCGCCGCGAACATAATGGGAAATTAATCCTTCTAGGTCTTTTTGAAACCATTGGAGCAAATCAATTCCCTGTTTCTCATCCTACTCTTTTTGTTGTCAATCGATGGTGCAATGGTGTCGGGGAATTTAAACAGAATACAGTAATTAGGCGCCCAGATAATTCTGTTTTGGCGGAGGATACCATTACTGTTGTAAAATTAGATGATCTGAAAGCAAAACACACCGTGATTGCACGTTTTAATAATCTTCGTTTTGATGCACCAGGTGAGTATGCTATTGAAATTCGTGTAGATGGAGATGTTAAAATCCGATACCCCGTCGTCCTTGTTTCAAATGCTAAGTAAAAAAGGCATTAGCTATTTCGGCAACCGTTATATCAAACATTTTCAAGAAGATTTAGCTGAAATTGTTTCTTTTCCCTTTCAATATATTATTCACACTTTCAGTGAAAATGACCTCCTGTATTATCGTAAAACTCTAGAAGATTTTGTGAGCCTCTCAAAAAAATCAGGTCTTGAAGTTTATTTGGATCCTTGGGGAGTGGGACGTATATTTGGGGGAGAAGCGTTTTCAAAATTTGTTGCGGATTTCCCTGGTGAATGTCAAATTCTTGCCTCGGGCAAAAGAGTTGCAGCTGCTTGCCCCAATCGTACATCCTTTCAAGATTTTATGATGAATTGGGTAGAAGTTGCATGTGATTTAGGCCCAGATGTCATTTTTTGGGATGAACCCCATTATTATGTGGATGGAGCGTTAGCTTTAAAAAATCCCGATGCTTATGAAGATTGGGGATGTTGTTGTGATATCTGTCGATTGCAGTTTTCTTCTGAATATGGGCATTCCATGGGGAAAACATTAACGTCAGAAGTTATTGAATTCCGAGAGAAAAAACTTATTCTTTTTTTAAAGAGATTATCTGAAAGAGTTCATTCTAAAAAAATACGTAATGCTGTTTGTTTGCTCCCAGTGCCTCTTCCAAAATTTTCTAGAATCTTAGGCATTGAAAAATGGGAATCACTCGCTGGTTTAAAAGAAATTGATATTTTGAGTACAGATCCCTATTGGTGTTTAATGAATCAACCGCTTCATGAATTTGTAGGAAATTTTTCAAAGCGTGTGATAGAGTTGGCTCAAAAATTTGGTAAAGAATCAGAAATATGGATTCAGGGGTTTAAAATACCTCTAGGGAAAGAAAAAGAAGTTTTTGAAGCAATTCAGCTTGTTGAATCTTTAAACCCTTCGCGTATGGCAGTGTGGTCACATCAGGCAACAGACTGTATGTCTGAATTAGCTTGTGATGATTCTGAGAAAGTATGGAATGAAATCAGAAAAGGGTTTCACGGTTTAGATGCGAGGCAAATGTAATGCAAAATTTATTTAGTTTTGAATCTTATGTTCTTCGCAAGCGTTGGGCTTTGGAGTGGGCTTTACGTATTTGGGGAGGAAAAAAAGTTTTGGCGAATTACTTTCTTTCCAGATCTTTATCCATGGGAGTTCCCTTATCTTATACTTTTTCAATTTTTGAGAAAATGAGGTCACTGGAAGATTGGGTAAAACTTTGGTACCGATTGGGTGTGAAATGTGAAAGCATGGCTAAAAAAGCTGAAAAGGAAGGTTTATCTTATACGGCTACCCAGTTTTGGTTGATTGCAAGAGCTGTTTTTCATATGACGCAATTCCCTTTGTATGAACCCTCGGAATATAAACAAAGAATTTATCTTAAAAGTGCTGCAGCATATGCAAAAGCAGCTTCTCAATTGGATCCTCCTGCTCAAAAAATAGTCATACCCTTTCGGTCGTTTAAACTTCCAGGATATTTTAGAGAGGCAAAAGAGGATGAAGGAAGATGTTTAGTGATTTTAGGGGGGATTGATGGAGTCAAAGAAGAAACGCATTATTATGGAGAATATTTTGTTAAACGAGGATTTTCTGTATTTTATTTTGACGCCCCTGGTTTAGGAGAGTCTTGGAGTCAAGTCAAGCTTGAACCCAATTTTAAGGAGTTAGGAGAATCCATTCATTCTTTTATTCAAAAATCTTGGCCGAATCGATTTTCTAGAATTTCTATTTTAGGAATTAGCCTTGGCGCAAATATGGCGATTCATATGGCAGCAAGTAAAGTGCAATTTGCTTCATGTGCTGCAATCTCCCCTCCTTTTGCCCCACGAGGTTATTTTAATCAACTTTCTTTTTTAGTTCAAAGAGCAGCTGCTTATATTGTAGGAGGAAACTCTTTTCTAAATGATTTTATGGAAAGGATTTCTCTGAGAGAAATTATTTCCGAAGTGCATTGTCCATTATTGGTTGTTGGGGGAGGCAAAGACCGCATTATTCCTGGTCAAGAAGCAGTTGAAGTTTTTAAAAGAGCTTCCGAACCTAAACGGCTTCTTTTCTACCCTGAGGGGACACATGTTTGCCCTGAGTATAATGTTGAGATGCTTTGGGAAATTGAAAAATGGTTTAAAAATGGGGGATAGGGAATAGTGGATTGTGGATAGAGATGTGTTTGATATGAGTAAGCTGAAAAGGCGAGTTTTTCTATCCACTATTCACAATTCGCTTAGGAATTAAACTTTGATAACAGAGATATAAATTTTCACAATTTTAATATATGAGATTACATCAAAAACTTATTTTAGCTATTGACCAAGGAACTTCTAGTTCGCGTGTGATTGCCATCGATGTAAAAGGGCAAATCATTGCACAGGCTTCACGTGCTTTTCGATGTTACTATCCTCGCCCTGGTTGGGTGGAACAAGATCCAGAAGAGATTTGGTATACAGTACATGTGTGTATTCAGGAAATCTTTCAGAAGATTAAAAATATCTCATATGAGATTGTTGGAATTGGTATTACGAATCAAAGAGAAACAACTATTTTATGGGAAAGAGCATCAGGCAAGGCTTTGGGAAGAGCTATTGTATGGCAATGTCGAAGAAGCGCGGATATTTGTGAAGAATTAAAAAAGAAACATGGTGAAAAGTATTTTCATAATCGTACGGGGCTTATGCTAGATCCCTATTTCTC
>JAYRIK010000229.1:0-1901 GCA_041906865.1 Candidatus Auribacterota bacterium | reverse complement strand
CTTCAAGGGCTACAAGCCTCAGTTCTACTTCCGTACTACGGACGTAACAGGTGAAGTTGAGCTTCCAGCCGACAAAGAAATGGTTATGCCAGGCGACACTATTACCTTTAAGGTAAAATTGCTTGCCCCAATTGCCATGGAACAAGGTGTTAACTTCGCTATTCGTGAAGGTGGCCGAACTGTTGGTGCTGGTGTTGTTACTAAAATCTTAAAATAAGGGTTTTAGGTAGATGACCATGAAAAAACAAAAAATGAGACTCACCCTAAGGTCGTATGATCATAGACTTTTGGATGAAGCGGTAAAACAAATTGTTAGTACAGGCAAAAGAACTGGTGCTGAAGTTGTTGGGCCGATACCTATGCCAAATAAGCGTAAGGTATTTACTGTCCTTCGATCTCCGCATATAGATAAAAAATCTAGAGAACAATTTGAACTTGTTACTCATAAGCGAGTATTAGATATAGTTTCTCCTGCTGAAAAGACAATGGATGCGCTTATGCGATTAAATTTGTCTGCAGGTGTGGATGTGGAAATAAAATAGTAGTTCGGGGAAAGCTGGGATGTTCAAGAGTCTGGTGGGGTCTAAGGTTGGAATGACTCAATTATTCGATAAAAATAATAAAAGAGTTGTTCCTGTAACGGCCGTTAAGATTGAGCGGTTGTACGTGACTCAGGTCAAAACAATTGACCGGGATGGATACGTGGCTGTGCAAGTTGGAATGCCAAAAGACCGGTATCTAGACAGCACGTTGTCTGAAGATTGGTTTAAAAAGAAAAGTCGGTATTTCAAAGTTGTTAAAGAGATTGATTTTGTAAATAAGGATGTTAAGGCTGGTGATTCATTGACTCTTGAAGATTTTGGAGTCAAGGAAGGCGCAAGTGTAAAAGTCACAGGAAAAAGCAAAGGATTGGGCTTTTTGGGTGTAATGGGTCGCTGGGGGTTTAGCGGTGGACCAAAAGCTCATGGTTCAACCTTTCATCGAGCTCCAGGTTCGATTGGAAGCATTCGAAGAGTTGGTGAGGTTTGGAAAGGAAAGAAACTTCCTGGAAGGACTGGCTGTGATCAAGTGAGCGTTAGAAGTATTGTTGAAAAAGTAGACAATCAAGCTGGAATACTATTTTTAAGGGGCTCGGTACCTGGTAAAAGTGGATTTTTACTTGAAGTATTTGCGAGATAAAGAGGCTTGTTATGGCATTTGAAATAAATTGTTTTGATTCTCAGGGAGGAACATTCAAAACCTCTATGAGTTTTGATTTTACAGACAAGCCTTTAAATGAAGTTGAGTTTGCGCGTTCTGTTAGAGTTGAGTTAAATCATATTCGACAGGCAACCTCTTCAACGAAAAGTAGAGGTGAGGTTTCTTTTTCCAATAAAAAACCATGGAAACAAAAAGGAACTGGTCGTGCTCGATGTGGTGACGCTGCTTCTCCTCATTGGAGAAAAGGTGGGGTTGCCTTTGGTCCAACTCCGGGCTGCAGAAGATTAAAAATAAATAAGAAAGAGCGCAAAAATGTTCTTGGGATGATGTTAAAAAGCAAATTAGAATCAGGTGACTTCTTTGGTTTTGAATTACCTGAAAATGGTTTGTGCTCTTCATTTTCGACTTTATTGAAAAAGGTTGGATTGAGTTCTCAGAGAATACTTTTCCTTTTTTCTTCCAAAGATACTGATACGATTAAAAGTGTCAGAAATTTATCGAATGTTGATGTAGCTTTTTTTGATCAGTTGGGAACGTTGGATCTTTCAAAAAAGAATATAAAGTTTGCCTTTTTAGTTAAGGAAAAGGAGCTTTTGCAGGAGGTTTTTGACCGATGGACTTAAAATATTTTCGAATGATAAAAGGTCTTATTATTACCTCTAAAAGTAAAAAAGCTTTTGACAAAGAAGGAAAGTTAACTT
>JAYRIK010000228.1:0-19515 GCA_041906865.1 Candidatus Auribacterota bacterium | reverse complement strand
CAGATGGACGTGTACAGGTCAAACTTGCATTAGATGTTCATTTTCCTGAATCCAAGAATGAAGTATGGATTATCAAGAAAGTGAAGGATTCTGGCGTGCATGTGTGTACGGTGGATCGAAAGGTAGAAACCATTTCTGAAGAAGCGTGGGTGGAGTGGAATAAGTAGTTTATTTATTAATGAATAAATTTGACTGTAATAAAAGAAAAAGGAGAAGCAAAATGAAAAGAAGGGTGCAGAGTTTTATAGCCTTGGCCGCTATTTGCTTGGCTAGTATCAGTTCTACGACTTGGGCTTTACAGCCGGGTCAGCAGAAGCTTTTAGCAAAAAGAGCAGCGATTGTGGATGGATATAGGAATTTGGCAGAAAGAATCAAAGGTTTGAAGATTGATGCCAGTACCTATGTTCGTGATTTTGTAGCGGAATCCGATGAGATTCGGACTTCTTTAGATACCTTCCTTAAAGGCGCAAGAGTTGTAGGTGCTCCTCGCTATTTTGAAGATGGATCTGCGGAAGTAAGCGTTGAAATTACACTTCAAGAGTTGGTTCAACAGCTGCAACGTTTTTATACAACGTATCATCATCTGTGTCATGATCATGTTTATTCGTTTGATAAGATGGTGACAATTAATCGTTTAAAAGTGATTCGTGAAACAGGCCGTGGCGCTCCTCGTGAAACACCAGAGGTTGTTCAAGAAGCACCTGCGCCAATGCCAGTTGAGCCTGTTTTAGCTGCTCCAACTAATGGAATACCAGGTTGGGAGAATGTTTCAGCTCGGGGTCGTATGATGGCTGAAAGAGCTGCGAAGGTAGATGCTTATCGTAATATGGCTGAACGCATTAAAGGTCTTCAGATCACAGCCGATACCTATGTTCGTGATTTTGTGGCTGAATCAGATCAAATTTCAACACGTGTTGATACATTCATCAAAGGCATGAAAACAGTTGGAGCTTATCGTTATATGCCTGATGGAACATGTCAAGTCGATGTTGAAGTTGCCATTCAAACAGTGGTGAAGGAATTAACTACCATTCGTGATTGGTATGTTCATTATGATCCTTATCATCATTGGGGACATGAACATTTGACAACAACCAGGTTTGAAGATGTTGTGAAGTTCTATCCTAAAAAATACATTCGCGTGACAGGAGAAGGTGTTCCTCCTGAGAAGTATAAAAATGGGACTGCTCCTGAACCTGTAGCAATGGCTCCTCAGACAGTTCAAGAATCTCCTGAATGGGCCGGCCAGGTTGTTAGTGCAAAGGGAACAGGCATTGCCCCTGAAGGTAGCGGAACAGAAGGTAAGCTTGCTGCTGCACGTGCTGCTGAAATTGATGCCAAGAGAAATTTAGCTGAAATGGTCTATGGCGTTAAGATTGACTCTGACACAACTGTTCAAGATTTTGCAGTTGAGAACGACAATATTAAAGCTGAAGTTCAGACCTTCTTGGCAGGTGCTCAGGTGAGCGAACCAAGATTTCTTGAAGATGGTAGCGCTGAAGTAGAAGCTCGAATTTCTTTGGCGAGCCTTTGGGAGAAAATTCGCAAGTACAATTCTTAAGTGTTGTTTGAAATGCTGTGTGTGAAGCACCTCTTTGGATTTCACACACAGCATTGTTTTGAAAAAAACCTAAAGCGAAGGAGTTAATGATTATGAAGCTTTTAAAATGGGTTGGTGTTGCTTATGCTGGAATTCTTTTGATGAATGTCCTTGGATGTGAATGTCCACATCATCATACAGAAGTTGTAAATGAAAGAGTTGTTGAGCAACATGAAGTGGTTGAATAATTAAAGGGATGGAATGGTCTCGTCCCGACGTAAGTCGGGACGAGAGATTCCTGAATCTGGGGCAGAAAGGGAAAGATTAAAAATGAAAAGAATAATGAGTATGTTTTTTTTAAGCATCTGGATGATCACTTCTATTGTGATGGGACAAGCAGCTGAAAAGGTTCTCGAGATTGAGGGTAAAGCCGCAGGATCAGATCTTAAAGCGCATGATGAAGCTTTAAATCGTGCTTTGCGTGCAGCGATTGAACAGGGCGTAGGTTCTGTTATTGATTCAGAAACGATGGTGAGTAATTTTCAACTTTTGGATGATCAAGTTTATTCTCAGGTGAAGGGCTATGTGACGAATTATGAAGTCATTGGAGATAATCATGGTGAAGGTGGTATTTATATTGTTCGCGTACGAGCCACCGTTGCATTGGGCCTTTTAGAGAAAAATCTGAAAGCGCTCAAACTTACGATGAAACGTCGTGGAAATCCAAGAACCATGTTTATTTTCTCTGAATTGATTGATGGTTTGGAGCAAGCAGGTGCTGTGACTCAAACAGAGATGGAAAGAGCTTTTTTGGCCAAAGAATTTCCTTTGGTGGATAAAGCCCAAATGCAAATGATTAAAGAACGAGATGCTTCTTTGAGTTATGCAGACCCTCAAAAAGCTGCTGCGCTCGGTCGTCAATATGGTGCTGAGATTGTTATTGTAGGACAAGCCACAGCGGATTTAGTAGATAATTCCAGACCCTATGGAGTTTCTGTGTTTGCTTATCGTTCTCAAATTTCTGCAAAAGCCATTAAAACAGATACCGCTGAAGTGATGGTATCGGATCAGGCTGATTCAGAAGCCCGTGGCGGAGGACGTATTCCTACAGCCAAAGATTCTCTTCGTCAAGGTGCAGCACAATTGGCTGAGAGAATGATGGTTCAAGTAGTAGATCGTATGAGAGGTGAAGCTTTTAATACGGTGAATATACAAATTGTTGCAGAAGGAGCGAATGCTACCACACGTCGCATGCTGGTCAAAGCTTTGGAGGCCATTCGCGGCGTAGAAAGTGTGAGTGAAAGAAGTTTTGTCAATGGCGTGGTTATTTTAGATGTGAATGTCGATGGCGCCATTTGGAAAGATTTTGATGAAAGGCTTGAGAGTTTGCCAGGCCTTTCTTTGTCTGTTACTGGGAAAACACAGAACAGAATTGATGTAAAGGTTGTAGGAACGGCTGCTGCTACTGAGCCAGCGGGTGAGAATTTAACACCGCTTCAACCAGAATAATTTTAGTTTACCCATTAGCCAGCTCTGGATAACCAGAAAAACTGGTTGATGGGTAAATCATAAAAACCAGGAGGTGTATTTAACATGCGTGTCAGAATGATGAGTAGTATTTTAGGTGGGTTTTTGCTTGTTTTTCTAATTCAGTCTTTGGGTTTTAGCTATGACAGACGTCCCGTTCGTGGCCGTCCCGTTCATGCAGCTCCTGTGGCAGCACTTCCAGCACCTATGGGACCTAAAAAGACCATTGCTGTCGGTAGTTTTGAAAATAAAGCCGGACAATTTGCTCAATGGGATTTGGGAAATGGCATGGCTGAAATGTTAACGACCTCATTGATTGCTAGCAGTCGGTTTATCGTGGTTGAAAGACCTGAGATTCAAAAAGTAATTACCGAGCAAGATTTTGGCGTGAGTGGTCGTACTGCAGGTGGAGAAGCCGCTAAAATTGGTAAGATCTTGAAAGCTCAGATCATGATCAGTGGAGCTGTTACAGAATTTGAAGCTTCGGGTGGTGGTGAAGGCGGAGGCTTTTCGGTAAAAGGTTTTACAATCGGAGGCAATTCTGCAAGAGCCAAGGTGGCTGTCAATATTCGTATTTATGATACAACCACAGGACAGGTGCTTGACTCTCAGCGTTGCGAAGGTATTGCTGAAGAGGGAGGTTTATCATTCTCTTATACTGATCGTGATTTTGCTTTTGGTGGAGGAGGTTTTAATAAAACGCCTTTGGGTAAAGCTTGCCAAATGGCCATTGATAAGGCGGTATTTTTCATCGTCAGTCGAATGCAAAATATCCCATGGTCAGGTCGTATTGTCGATGTCAAGCCTGATGGAAAGGTTTTCGTCAATGCAGGAGCCAATGCGGGTATTTCTAATGGAGACATGATGAATGTCTACAAAGCAGGCGAAGACTTGGTAGATCCTGAATCTGGTATGAGTTTGGGATCTGAATTGACCAAGGTCGGTCGTATTCAAATTCTTCAAGTGCAAGACAAATTCTCCATTGCCAATGCTGTAGGTGGTTCTGGTTTTCAGCGAGGAGATATTCTTAAGTTTGAGAATGAGCCCTAAACTAAAAACCTCTGAAAAAGGCTCATCTGCTGCGTTGCTCGCTTCGCTTCTTTGTGCGACGTACAAGAAAACGTACGTCTCCGCAGTCGCTTGCGTGCGCCTTGCATCTGAAACCTTTTTGAGAGGTTTTCGATGATAAGAGTTTTTGAAAGATTTTAAATTATTTGAGAGCCAGGGATATTTTAAACTTAAATATTCTTGGCTCTCTTTTTACGGGTTTGTTTTGAGTATGTAAAACGGGGGAGCCTAAACATTTACTAAGGAAAGATAAGAAATATGAAAGAATGGTTAAAATGGGTTTCTCTGTTTAGCGTTGTTTTTGTAAATACACTTGCTTTTGGAAAAATCGAAACAGAGTTGAACGTCGCAAATGGATATCGTTCAGATGATTTAAAATTTTCTTTGCATGGAGTGCAACCTGATGATGTTGGGGGTTTACTTGGAGTTGCTTCTGATTTGAATTGGAAGAATTTAGATATAGACCAACTCAGTACCCATGGCAAAGTTGTTGTGAATGATACTTTTGTTTTTAAAGGTAATTTTTCATACGGTTGGATTTTGGATGGTCAAGTACAGAATTCAGATTTTGTTGGAGATGTAAAACATCCCCGACAGGAAGAATTCTCAAGGACAAATCATTCCGCAGAGGGTGGAAGTGTTTTGGATACATCATCTGGGATGGGATTGCAATTTGATTTTTGTTCTAATCGCATGAGTTTTACTCCTCTTGTTGGATATGCTTATCAAGAACAAAATCTTGAAGTTCATGATGGAGTTGTCACCTTGAATCAGATTGATGATACTCCTGTGGGTTCTCCAACAGGAGATATTCATAGCTCTTATGAAACCCAATGGCATGGCCCTTGGCTGGGAATGGATCTGTCTTATGACGCTACAAAGAAACTGACGCTTCTTTTTGGTTTTGAATATCATTTTGTTAATTACAGTGCTGTTGGGAATTGGGCGCAGCGTGACGATTTTCAACATCCTAAAAGTTATTCCCATGATGCGGATGGGGATGGTTTGAAATTATCAGGTGGAGCCGATTACGCTTTTTCATCTCACTGGTCAGTTAATCTTAATCTCACCTATCAAGACTGGTCCACAGATACGGGTGAGGATAGAACTTTTTTTGTAGATGGGACCTCTGGACATGCGATTCTTGATGAGGTGAATTGGAAGTCTTGGAATGCAGCGTTAGGGCTTACGTATCATTTCTAATGGTTTATGGAGCTGATAGCAGTATGAATTATGCAAGAAGGGCATAAAATGCATAATTCATAATAACAAAAATCATCCCAGCAATCGTGTCAGATAAGAAAGGCTCAAAGGAATTTCCTTTGAGCCTTTTTATTTGGAAATTAGCATAGATAAATTTGGGGAATAAAAAAAGAGGAAGCAAAATGACTGTGTAATAAGACCAGATCATCAGAAGCATCATCAAGGATCTTTCAATAACGCCATAGATTCGTTCAAGAGGTTCTAGATAGGAAGTTGCAAGTTTTTGAGGCAAGAAAGTGGCTTTAAAAGTTGCAATCGTAAATGTTCCAGCAAATCCAGACGATATGACAACGGTCAAAGCTAGAATGAATATAGGGTTAAAATAGAGATTCTCTAGAAAAGAGCTCCCAATCGCTTGAGGTGTTTGTAGGGCCAAGGGAGTTAGCCATATCACTCCCAATGTTGCGATGTGTAAAATTTGGTCTGCAAGAAATACAAAAAAATTGTTTGGATTTTTAAGGCGATGAACAATGATAAGTTTTGCCCAATCTTGGAAAAAATGTGTAACTCCAATAATTGCTAATAAAATCCAAAGAGTAGGTTCTTTCCAGTAGGGATAAGAAAAGGGGATCATGGTTGCTGTTACGATCCCAGCATGAATGGCTTTGCCTCGAATGTTTTTTACTTTGGCTGAATAGACCAAACGAAATTGGAGAGGAAAGTCACCAATGAAATGGGCAAGCAATAGGCGCAAGAATAAAAACATTTTAAAATTCAAAGTTTAAGGTTTAAAGTTCAACGTTCTCAGCCCTATATTCTATTCGTTGTGAGAATGTCCGAAAACTCAGTGATTTATATGCTTCGAGCGAAGTCGAGAAGTTGTTTTTGATCGTAAACCACCTAATGATATTCGTTCTCGACAAGCTCGAACAGTAAAAAATCTGTTTTTAGCCTAAAATGCTAAACTTAAAACTGGGAACTTTGAACTTGAAACAACTAAAAGTCCGAATCTGTAAATTCTCGATATTCAATAAGACGAGGGCCAGAAAGATAATTTTTCCCAAATACATCTCCTGTGACAGAACTCAAGTTTTCAGGAATTAAATCCCCTCGAATTTCCAATGAAACAATCATTGAGCCATCTGAAAAATATTGAGTGTTGACGATTTGTGCTCCTTTAACAAGTCCCTGTACCTTGGTTCTAACCGTATCATTTTTGACTGCGAAATCTTCAACGGTGGTATCTGCCTTAATCACTGTTCCATAAATGATTTCAGCTAAATTGCGATAGCCCTCGACTTGAGCAGCTCTCTGAGTAGTGACGCGTGCCAAAGCGCTGAACTTTTTAGAATATTCACTTTGAGAAATAGGGATGATGCTTTGAGTCATTCCATAAATGGATTTCCCTAAGGCTTGATTTAAAGAGTTAAGATCAATCTTTGCTTTAACTTCAGATTTTCCCTCAGGAGTTGTAGAAGCAGTGATCTGGGCATTTGAAATAGCTTGATAAACTTTTTGGGTCAGAATGAGATCTTTAGCCATGGCTTTTTCTAATGTTTTGTCCTGATCGACATGAAGATTTAGAGTAATTTTAGACAGTTGATACAAGGCTTGAAGTTTTGCTTCTTCAGGATTAGCTCCTGTACCAACAGATTGAATTTCAATGTTATTTTCAGCAGCCTTCACGAAATTTTTCCCTAAAATGGCTTCTGATAACACACCTCGTCCTAAAGCTGAGATTGTTGTTTCTGCCCATGGAGCCGTTTCAACTCTTTGAAACTTTTTCACCTGAACACTTTTCTCAGATTCATTGGTATTGATAACCTCGACTTGGTGGTCCAGAACAGTTACAGAGGTTCCTGATCCTTCGGGTTCTACTTGTACGGTGTAAGCAGTTCCAGTTGCACCTGCAATGGCGACTGGGCTTGAAACTTCGAATTTGGAATTAGCAGGAAGTTTGTCGAGTTTTGCGGTGAGTTCTCCCCGCATTAAATCTAAACGGGCTTCGTTGACAACAGATCCATCAGGCTTTTGGGAAGCTTCCCATATTCTATCAATTTTAACACGCGCATTTTGTTTGATTCGGAAAGAATTTTGTTCGTCCAGTTGAACCACACAATAAGCATGATTCCCGGTGGCGATGATATTTGAAGGGCTCACCGTCATTCCAATCTTGGCTGCTTGAGAAGCAGCACCTTCTTTTTCAAAAAATTGTACTTCTCCTTGAAGCGCCTGAATTTGACCTTGATTTTTTACGTCCGAAAAAAGAGGGAATGCAAGGGACGAAATTAAAAATGCAAAAACGAAAATTTTTTTCATTGAAAGCTCCTATTGTCTATGACATCCTCAAAACATTAACAGTCCGATGAACTGTTGCTCATTATAGGAACTGAAAGGTTCTTTGGCAATGTCAAAGAGAATAGCCCTGCAAAGGGTAAAGGGAATAACCCTGCAAGGGATAAATAAAATCCTAAAAAGTCTTCTCATTGGCTTCCTTTCTTTTGGGGCCATTCTTCTCCTTTCATACACTCCTTTTCTCAAAGGATTAGAGTTAAGAGCTACTGACATCAAGTTTAATTTTCGAGGTTTTTCAAAGGCAGATCCCCGAGTTTTCTTGATTGGTATTGATGATCCGTCTATTCAGACATTGGGTCGTTGGCCGTGGCCAAGATCGTATCATGCTGTCTTATTAGAAGGGCTTAAAAATAATCCTCCTATGGCTTTGGGATTTGATGTCCTTTTCACTCAAAAGGATGAATCCATGCCTCAAGCGGATCAGAGCTTGGCTCAAGTGAGTCGTCTTTTTGATGCAATCACGTTCGCAGGATTTTTTGAGAATGAGAAACAGTCTTTTTCTCTTTCTTCTTGGGAGGAAAGCATTCTCCAAAAAAACGAACTTACGGGTTTAAGTGCTAAAAATTTCTCATTGGAAGAAATGAAAGATGTAGAACTTCCCATTCAAGAAATTTCACAAGCAGCCCATATAGGTTTTATCAATGCGCCTAAAGATTTCGATGGTTCTCTTCGGCGATTGCCTTTGGTTTTTCATTTTCACGGAAAATTTTATCCCAGTTTATCTTTAAGATTGATCATGGATTATTACGGACTTTCAGGATCGGATTTGGAATGGATTAAAGATGTAGGGATACGACTTCATTTAAAAGATAAAATTTTGGATATTCCAACGGATGCTCAAGGAAATTTAACGATTAATTTTCGCTCCAATTTGGATCATTTTAAATCAGGATCTTTTGCGCAAGTCCTTCGAGAAAAAAAAGCACAAGGGGATATTGTGGTGGTGGGACTTACAGGAACAGGAGTGACAGATAGCGATCCTACCCCTTTGAATTCAAATACTCCTTTGGTGTTGGTTCATTTGAATGCCATTCAAAATATTTTGCAAAGAGATTTTTTAAAGATTTACCCTTCTTATTTTTTAACATTACTTCTTTTATTTTTTTCTCTTTTAGCGGCCTGGGTTAGTTATGTGTCCCAACGTTGGAGGGCTATTTTATATGCTTGTTTGATTGGGGGAATCTATATTGGTTTGAATGGCTTTTTCTTTGTTTGGAAAAGTGTTCAATTCCCTATCGTTGCTCCCAGTCTTGGAATTATTTTGTCATATCTTCTAGCTACTACAGCGCGTTTTCTGCTGGAAGAAAAAGAAAAACGTTTTGTCAAAAAGGCTTTTCAACATTTTGTATCACCCTCTATTATGAAAAAGGTTTTGGAAGATCCTCAGGCTTTGGCTTTAGGCGGGAAGAGAAATGAATTAACCGTTCTTTTTTCGGATGTTAGGATGTTTTCTTCTTATTGTGAACGTAAAACGCCAGAAGAGGTTATCTCCATTTTAAATGAATATTTTGAAGTAATGACAGGGATTATTTTGAAACATGGAGGAACTCTGGATAAATATTTAGGGGATGGTTTGATGGCTATTTTTGGCGCGCCTGTTGATTTAGAAAAAGATCATGCTCTATGTGCAGTCCTGGCTGCTCTTGAAATGCAAGACAAGCTTAAAGAATTAAAAAAGGTTTGGGAGAGTCAAGGGAAAGAGCCTTTGCAGATGGGGGTTGGGGTTAACACAGGATCGATGGTGGTAGGGAATATGGGTTCATCACATGTAATGAACTATACAGTGGTAGGCGATGAGGTTAATTTGGCTTCTCGATTAGAAGGTTTAACACGACAATTCAATGTCAATATTGTGATCAGCCAATCGACTTATGAACGAGTGAAGGATTTTGTTAAGGGACGTTTGTTGGGGGAAGTCAAAGTAAAGGGGAAAGAGAAACCCGTCATTGTTTATGAAGTAGTAAGTCAATGATAAGGTTTTTATTTCAATAAAATTGCTCTTTGTGTAAAGTACACTGGAATATGATTAAGAAAAGTTTTTTCATTCTTTTTTTTATTTTATCGAACATAATTCAGTCTCCTTTGCTTTGGTCAGAAGAGGTGGCGGGTACAAAAGGTCCCATTCTTGGAGAAAAATTAACTTATATCTTACGCTGGGGAGTGATTCCTGTAGGATGGGCGTCCTTGCATGTTCAGGGGATTAAAGAATATGAAGGCCACCGTGTTTATCATATTGTGGTCAAGGCTTGGTCTAATTCTTTTCTTTCTACATTCTATAAATTGAGAGACACTGCAGAAACATATATGGATGTAGAAGGGCTTTTCTCGTATCGTTTTTATAAAAATCAGTTTGAGGGAGGCTATCGAGCAGATGAAGAAGTGAAATTTGATTATGAAAAGAAAAAAGGTTTCTATCATTCTTTTCGTAATGGATCCTCCAAAGAATTTGAAATTCCTGTTCATGTGCAAGATGCCCTTTCTTCTATTTATTATTTTCGCTCGCTTCCGATGAAAAAAGGTGAGAGTTTGTTTATGGATGTGAATGCGGATGAGAAAAATTGGAAACTGGAAATTCAAGTTAAAGATTTTGAAAAAAATAAAGAAGTTCGAAAATTTGGTTTAATGGATGCTTTTTATGTGGAGCCTTTGGCTCAGTTTAAAGGTATGTTTGAGCGTCGTGGAAGGGTTTGGGTTTGGATTTCTGCGGATCGTAGGAGGTTACCATTTTTTGTGCGTAGCAAAGTTCCATTTGGGAGTGTGACAGCTACTTTAGTAAAGGCTGAGATTATAAAAAAGAAGGATGTGACTTAACCCTCTGAAAAAGGCCCATCTGCTGTGTTGCCCAGTGCGCTTCTTTGTGCGGCGTACCAGTAAACGTACGCCTCCGCAGTCGCTTGTAGGCGCCTTGCATCCCCAAGGGGACTATAAAAACATGTCTGGGACCTTTTTGAGAGGTTTCTAAGCCTAAGAGTTTTTAGAAAGATTTAAGTTAAAGAAAGTGAAAAAGTAGATGAAAGCACGATTTAAAAAAATACTATCCGGATTTAATAAAACTAAAGTCTGTGTGATTGGGGATTTAATTTTGGATTGTTTTATTTGGGGAAAGGTCAGACGGATTTCTCCAGAAGCCCCTGTTCCTGTGGTAGAGGTTGAGAGAGATTCTTATGTCCCAGGGGGAGCTGCCAATGTGGCCAATAACATTGTGGCTTTGGGTGGGAAAGTTTTTGTTACGGGAGTGATTGGAAAAGATCAAGAAGGCAAACTCTTGCTGGATCAAATGACTCAACGGGGAATGAATGTTTCAGGCGTTATAAAAGATCAAGCGCGACATACCACCTTAAAAACACGTGTGGTGGCTCACCAACAACAAGTGGTGCGTATTGATCGCGAAGTGATTCGTCCGGCCAGTTCTAAAGATATTGAAAACATGAAACGTAGGTTGACGGAGAATTCAAAAAAGATTCAAGCCGTTTTAATTGAAGATTATGGCAAAGGAGTTTTGACGCAAGAACTCACTGATTGGCTTATTGATTTTTCAAAACGTTATCAATTATTAATTGGCGTTGATCCTAAGAAGGGACATTTGCTAAATTATCGCGGAATTAATTTTGCAACTCCGAATTTGGAAGAAGCTTCTTATTTTGCAGGTGTTGAACCAAAAGCAGAAAGTGATTCTGAGATAGACAACATAGGTTCTATTTTGCTAAACAAGTGGGAGTGTAATGCTGTTTTAATTACTTTGGGTTCTAAGGGGATGTGTCTTTTCGAAAAAGCGCAAAAACCTTATCACATTCCTACAAGAGCTCGTGAGGTTTATGATGTTTCGGGTGCAGGAGATACCGTGATAGGAACATTTTTAACGTCGCTTTTAAGTGGAGCTGATTATAAAGAAGCGGCTCAATTAGCTAATCTCGCAGCAGGAATTGTCGTAGGTAAACTCGGAACAGCGGTGGTCAGTCAAGTTGAAATGGGGGAGGAATTAGAAAATGTCATCTGGTAAGTTTAAAGCAGTTTTCTTGGATCGTGATGGAACCATCAATGAAGATGTAGGATATTTAAATAAGGTGGAAAATTTCAAACTGATTTCAGGTGCAAAACCTGCAGTGGGTTTGTTGAAGGAAATGGGATTTAAAGTTTTTGTTGTGAGCAATCAGTCTGGCATTGGACGAGGCATTGTTTCGCAAGAGATACTGGATGCTATTCATGAGAAGATGCGTGAAGAATTTGCACATTCAGATATTGAGTTTGATGGGGTGGTCTATTGTCCTCATCGCCCTGAAGAAAAATGCGCTTGTCGCAAACCTTCTCCTAAAATGATTAAAGACTTGGCGAAGAAACACGATATTGATTTGAAAAAATCATACATAGTGGGAGATAAGATTTCAGATGTGCTTACAGGAAAGAATGCGACATGCAAAACCATTCTTCTCTTGTCTGAAGAAGATGAAGCAGCCAATGTGGATGAAGAGGATGAAGAGTGGCCATCTCCAGATTATGTTGCCGATCATCTGAGCGGAGCTGTAGAATGGATTTTGAAAGACAGTGGTGCGCTTGAAGTGATTAAAGCGGAGATTGGTATTAAACGTAAGGATTAAAAATGGCGCAAGGGGCTCAAACAAAAAAAAATAAATCCCGCGTCATCGGTGTCATTCCTGCCCGGTTTGCCTCCACACGATTCCCAGGAAAAGTCTTGGCAGATCTTTTAGGCAAGCCCATGATTCAACATGTCTATGAAAGAGCTCAAAAAGCTGAGCTCTTGGATGATTTGATTGTTGCTTGCGATGATAAGCGTATTGTCAAAGTTGTGGAAGGTTTTGGGGGCAAGGCTTGTTTGACAAAACCAGATCATGCCAGTGGGAGTGATCGTATCGCCGAAGTAATTCGACCTTTAGATTGTTCTATTGTGATCAATATTCAAGCAGATGAACCTCTGGTCACGCCTCATATGATTAATCAACTGGTACGGGGACTCTTAGAAACAGATTCATGTATGAGTACGCTTGTGCGTAAAATGGAATCTCGAGAAGGTTTTGATGATCCTAATGTTGTAAAGGTGGTTTGTGATGAGGATGGATTTGCGTTGTACTTTTCAAGAGCGCCTATCCCTTATGCCAGAGAAGGTCGTTTCCCTAGAGTCTGGTACAAGCACATGGGTTTTTATGGCTATCAGAAGGATTTCCTTTTAAAGATGACAGGAGAAAAACCAAGCTCTTTAGAAATTACAGAGTGTTTAGAACAATTGAGAATTCTTGAAAAAAAGGGTAAGATTAAAGTAATGTTGAGTGATGAGGATTCGATAGGTGTTGATACACCCGAAGATCTGGCCCGGGTTTCTCATCAACTTTCGTTATGAGGCCGAGCGAAAGGCTTATCTGACAAGGCCGCAGGGCAAAAATGCCCGGAAGCATAATTAACATTATGTTGAGGACGTTTTTGTCCGAGAACGAGGTCAGGAAGACTTGCAGCCGGCCGCAGTAGAAAGGCTGGTGAGGAATCCGGGCCGTTAAGGAGGTGAAAAAATTCTTATGACGAAATATATTTTTGTAACAGGCGGAGTGGTTTCTTCTTTAGGGAAGGGTATTGCAGCAGCTTCGGTAGGTCGTCTTCTTGAAGATGCAGGGTTGAAGGTAACCTTACAAAAGCTGGATCCTTATATTAATGTAGATCCTGGTACCATGAGTCCTTATCAGCATGGAGAAGTGTATGTCACCGATGATGGGGCTGAAACAGATTTAGATTTAGGACATTATGAGCGCTTCACCTCTGCCAATATGACCAAGGCCAATAATTCTACCACTGGCCAGATTTATGATGCGGTTATTAAAAAGGAAAGAAAAGGGGAGTATTTAGGTCGAACGGTTCAAGTCGTTCCTCACATCATTGATGAAATTAAAAGTCGAATCCGAAAACCTCAAGAGTTGGATCCTAAAATAGATGTTGTGATTGCTGAAGTCGGTGGGACTGTGGGAGACATTGAAGGACTTCCATTTCTAGAAGCCATTCGACAATTTCGTTTGGATGCAGGATATGAAAATGTTCTCTACATGCATTTAACTTATGTCCCCTATATTCGTGCTGCGGATGAAATGAAAACAAAACCCACGCAACACAGTGTAGGTACCTTGCGCCAAATTGGTATTCAACCGGATATTTTATTATGCAGAACAGAGCATGATCTTGCGGATGATGTGAAGCGAAAGATCGCGTTTTTTTGTAGCGTGGATCCTAAGGCTGTGATTCAGGCTAAAGATGTAGATTCCGTCTACAAAGTGCCAAAGTTTCTTGCTGAGGAAGGATTGCCAGAATTGATTATTGAGCGTTTAGCTTTGCCCGCAAAAAAATCTTCTTCCTCTTTGTGGGATGGGGTTATTCAAGCTTTGGAACATCCAAAACATCAGGTAAAGATTGCTGTTGTTGGAAAATATATTGAACATCAAGATGCGTATAAAAGTATTTATGAGGCCATTATACATGCGGGTATTTCTCATGAGGCAAAAGTTGAAATTGTAAGAATTGATGCTGAAAAAATAGAAAAAGATGGAGCGGGACTTTATTTAAAAGGAATGGATGGGATTTTGGTGCCAGGGGGATTTGGTAATCGTGGCATTGAAGGAAAAATTTCTGGAATCCGTTATGCACGTGAGCATGAAGTTCCATTTTTTGGAATTTGTTTGGGGATGCAATGTGCTGTGATTGAATTTGCACGTCATGTTTGTGGCTTTGATAAGGCCAATAGTTCTGAATTTGAACCTGAAACACCACATCCGGTGATTTGTCTTTTATCGGAACAGCAACATGTAAAAAATCTGGGGGGTACCATGCGTTTGGGTGCTTCTCCTTGTGAGTTAAAACCGGGTTCTCGGGTGTATGAAATTTATGGAAGGCATCGGGTTTCAGAGCGTCATCGACATCGATATGAACTCAATAATGGATATCGGGAAATTTTGGAGAAAAAAGGTTTGAAAGTGACAGGCTTAAGTCCCGATGGTGTGTTGGCTGAGTTGGTTGAATTAGAAAATCATCCTTGGTTTATTGCATGCCAATTCCATCCTGAATTTCAATCCAAACCTCATCAGGCTCATCCTCTCTTTCGTGGATTTATTGGGGCAGCATTGAAAAAGAGGATTTCTCAAGCGAGTACGGTACAGACATCTTCGTAAATTTGAAGTAACCTTTAACCCTCATTTTTGATTGGATTAAAATGAACGAAGTTACGATTTCTAAAACAGTTGTTGCGGGTTCCCATCATTCGCTTATTTTTATTGCGGGCCCCTGTGCGATTGAAAATGAAGCCCATTGCCTTATGATGGCGACTCGTCTCAAAGAAATTTTTGATAAGAAATCTTTGCCTTTTGTTTTTAAATCTTCCTATGACAAGGCTAATCGAACGTCTATTGATTCATTCAGAGGTCCTGGGCTTAAAGAAGGACTAAAGATTCTTTCGAAAATAAAAAAAGAATTGAATGTTCCTATTTTGACCGATGTTCATAATCTTGAAGAAGTGGACGCGGTATGTGAAGTTGCAGATATTGTTCAAATCCCAGCTTTTCTTTGCCGACAAACTGATTTGATTGTTTCAGTTGCAAAAAAAGCGAAAGTCATTAATGTCAAAAAAGGGCAGTTTTTGGCGCCCTGGGATGTTCAAGGCATCATTAAAAAAGTTCAAGAGGCAGGATCCAAAAATATTCTGATTACAGAAAGAGGTGCTTCATTTGGATATAATAATTTAGTGAGTGACATGAGAAGCTTGCCCATCATGCGATCCTTTGGTTTCCCTGTGATTTTTGATGCAACGCACAGTGTTCAATTGCCAGGGGGAGAGGGCCATCGCTCTGGCGGACAACGCCAATTTGTAAGACCTTTGGCCCGAGCAGCTGTAGCTGCGGGATGTGATGGGATTTTTATGGAGGTTCATCAAGCTCCAGATCATGCACCTAGCGATGGACCGAATATGGTCCCTTTGAAAGAATTGCCAGAATTATTGAATGAGGTTGTAGAATTAGATCAAGTGGTAAGAAAATTGGGAGTAAAGTAAAAATGAAAACACAAGAAAAGATTTCAAGCACTATTGAAGCAGGACGCCGTGTGATTAAGACGGAAGCGGATGCTATTTTAGCTTTGCTCGATCGTATCGGCAGTGAGTTTGAAAAAGCAATTGAGCTCCTTTATCAATGTGAGGGAAAAATCATTGTTACAGGCATGGGCAAGCCCGGCATCATTGCTCGAAAAATATCAGCAACATTTAATAGTACTGGAACGGCTTCTCAATTTATTCATCCTGCAGAAGCCAGTCACGGGGACTTAGGGACGGTTTTAGAAAAGGATGTCATTATTATTATTTCTAATAGTGGTGAAACCGATGAAATTAAAAATCTTCTACCTTTCTTAAAACGCTTAGGGGCAAAAGTGGTTGGGATGACAGGAAATCTCCAATCTACTCTGGCTAAAAGTGCAGATATTGTTTTGGATATCAGCATTCAAAAAGAGGCTTGTCCTTTAGGGTTAGCACCCACGGCCAGTACAACCGTGACTTTAGCGATGGGAGATGCGCTGGCGATGGCTCTTCTTGAGAAAAAAGGAATTAAAGCCGAAGAATATGCGCTTTATCATCCAGGAGGAAGCTTAGGTAAAAAATTGACTTTGCGAGTTGAAGATATCATGCGAACAGGGGATGCCAATCCCATTGTCAATATGAATATGCGTGTGAAAGAAGTTTTGATCCATGTGACTTCAGCAAAAGCTGGTGCTGCAAGTGTTGTTGATGAGAGTGGAGTTTTGATAGGGATTTTTACAGATGGAGATTTAAGAAGGCATTTGGAAGAAGATCCGGACGTTTTACAAAAATCGATTCAGGAGTTGATGACGCGACATCCTCGAAATATTGAAAAAGGGAAAATGGCTGTTGAAGCCCTTCGCTTGATGAAAGAACTTTCGATTGATGAACTTCCTGTTGTCGATGAAAAGGGATGTCCTGTGGGCCTTTTAGATGTTCAGGACTTAATCCATAATGGAATATTTTAAAGTCTGATGAAAAAGCCCAATCTGCTACGTTGCACACTACGTTCCTTTGTGCGGCGTATAAATAGACATACGCCTCCGCAGTCACTTGCGTGCGCCTTGCATCTTAAGCTTTTTGATCAGACTTTTAGAAAGAGTTCTTTGATGGAGTATTAACTTAAAGAGATATGAAATTATCCCAAAAGCAATTATCGATAACTCTAAAATCTATTAAAGCCATTGTCATGGATGTCGATGGTGTTTTAACGGACGGGACCATTTTCTTGGATCAAAGAGGAGAAGAGATAAAGGCTTTTTATTCTGCGGATGGATTGGCCATTACCTCTGCGAGACGCATGGGTCTCAAAATTGCTTTTATCAGTGCTCGGGCCTCTAAGGCATTGGCTTCAAGGGCAAAAGAATTAGGGATCGACGCTCTTTATCAAAATAAAATGAATAAAATACAGTCTTTTGAAAAAATCTTAAAAGATTTTAAACTCCAATCTCACGAGGTTTGTTATATCGGTGATGATTTAGTTGATATCCCAGTTTTGAAAAGGGCAGGATTGGCCATTGCTGTTCAAAATGCTGCTCCCGAAATTAAAAAAATATCTTCCTATGTCACTGAGCATTCAGGGGGTCGGGGTGCAGTCCGCGAGGTGATTGAGAAGATTATGAAGGCTCAAGGGAGTTGGCAAAAATTGGTAGAAGATTACGCGAGTGCGTAAAGAATGGGTTTCATGAGGATAGGTCGTTTAATTATTTCTTGTTTAATCTTAGAGGGAATTTTCTTGTTTTCATTTTCATCTTCTTTGTGGGCAAAAAGAATGAAAGATGAAATCACGGGTGGTTTTCGATTTGTTTCTCCTGGACTATCAGATCAAAAACGCTGGAAAGTGGAAGGGGATAAAGCCAAATTTATTTCTCAAAAAATTATAGAGGTTACTCCGGCTCGAGCTGTTGTTTACAGTGGTTCCACGCCAGAATATTTTATTAAAGCTGATTGGGCAAGAATGAATAAAGAAACTAAAAATATTTGGACAGAAGGAAAAGTTGAGATTATTCGTGGAAACTCAAAAATTACAGGAAAAGGTTTGAGTTGGGAAACAGATAAAAAGCAGGTTTCAATTTTAAGTGATGTGAAAATGACTTTGAGCATGAATGAGTCAAAACAGTGGCAGATGATGAGGTAAAAATGAATCTGTTGAGATATGGGATAGCATGTTTGCTGATTTTATTTTTTCAGGTTTTTGCCATGGCGGCTCCTTTGCCTAAAGACAATAAAGCAAAAGGGGAACCTACGACTGAAATCACATGCAAGGGGAAGTTGGATATGGATTATGAAAAGAATATTGCTGTCTTTCATAATGATGTCACGGTTGAAGATCCTCGTATGAAAATGAATGCAGATCAGATGACAGTTTATTTTGAATCGAAAGAAAAAAATATTGAAAAAGTAGTAGCAACTGGAAATGTTCGATTTAAAAAAGAAGATAAATCAGCGATGTCAAATCAAGCAGTCTATACAGCTAAAGATGGTAAAATTGTTTTAACCGGTCAACCCATGGTTAAGAGTGATCGAAATGTTTTAGCAGGAGAAAAGATTACCTTTTATAGAGATGATAATCGTATGTTGATTGAGCCTAGTGCTAAACTTATTCTTTATTCATCGGGTCAGAAAGATTTGAATAAAGAATGGCTGTAACTTGTTGTAAATCGTGTCTGATGTAGAACGGATTTTAAAATGCAATTATTACGTACAGAAAATTTAGTGAAATCTTATCATCGCAAACGTGTGGTGAATGAAGTTGGCATACACGTTCAAGAAGGTGAGATTGTAGGCTTGCTAGGCCCCAATGGAGCTGGCAAAACCACTTCTTTTTACATGATTGTAGGTTTGGTTAAAGCAGATTCTGGGAAGGTCTTTTTTAAAGGACAGGATGTAACTTCTGTCCCTATGGCAACTCGAGCAAGATTAGGAATGGGATATCTGGCTCAGGAACCTTCCATTTTTAGAAAACTGACGGTAGAAGAGAATATTTTAGCTGTTCTTGAAATGCTTTCGTTAAGTCGAGCAGAGAGAGATAAAAGATTAGAAGAGCTTTTGAAAGAACTTCAGCTTACAAATCTAGCAACTCACAAAGCGTACACCCTTTCAGGAGGGGAGAGACGTCGTCTTGAGATCACACGTGCTTTGGTGACACGCCCTTCCTTTTTGATGTTGGATGAACCTTTTTCAGGCGTAGATCCTATTGCTGTTTTAGATGTTCAAGAGATTTTAAAAAGTCTTAGAAAAAAAGGATTAGGGATTCTTCTTACCGACCACAATGTACGTGAAACTTTGACAGTAACAGACAGAACTTATTTGATTTATGAAGGAAAAGTGTTGAAGTCTGGAACCTCTGAATTTCTTGCCAATGACCCAGAAGCTCGTCAGCTTTATCTGGGCGAAAAATTTTCGATGTAATCCCTTCCGACTATATGAACTAAACATTTTAGTTGCAATATAAATAGAATTTTTGTAGATTCCTCCTTGTTAGTCAATAATCAATTATTCTAACTTTGCAGAAAGGTATTTTGGGGAAATGCTCTTTCGCTCACGCTTTAAATTTTTAATTTTTCATTCGACAAATGTCATTGTGGTTCTCACGAATATTTTGATGTTGGGAATCACGGGTGAAGCACGCTCTGAAAATCAAAGGTATTCACACTCAGAAAGAGAATATTCAGGGCGAAGTTTCCAATCTCAAGAGATGAGGCCTTCTGAAAGGTCTCAGAATGAGGAGCATCAGACTCCATCCCCTCGAGCTCTTCAAATGCTTCCT
>JAYRIK010000227.1:0-18619 GCA_041906865.1 Candidatus Auribacterota bacterium | reverse complement strand
GTGTAGCCTTCTTTCTTTTCCCTGAAGCAGCTCAAACATGGGGACCTTTTACAGCAACTCTTGCAACTTTCAATATTCTTTATGGTGCATTGGTTGCCATTAAGCAAAAAGATTTGAAATACATGATTGGTTATTCAAGCGTATCGCATATGGGTATTGTGCTTCTTGGGATTTCAACCCTTACTGTATCTGGTATGAATGGAGCCCTTTTTCAAATGTTTTCTCATGGCATCATGACAGCTCTTCTCTTTGCCTGTGTTGGCCATATATATGAACAATGTCATACCCGATATTTTGATGAACTGGGTGGACTTGCTTATAAAATTCCCGTCTTATCTACCTTCTTTATTATTGCAGGTTTAACTGGGTTAGGTCTTCCAGGCTTAAGCGGTTTTCCTTCTGAACTTTTAGTTTTGATTGCTTCATTAAAAACATATCCCATCAGTGGACTTTGTACTGCTATTGGAGTCGTGGTTACTACTTTTTATATTGTGACAGGCATTTTAAAGACTTTTTATGGCCCTTTTAATAAACATTATGAACATATTAAAGACATTGATTTGTGGCAATATTTTGGTCGAGCTATTTTAGTGGCTTTCTTAATTATTTTAGGGGTTTATCCAAAACTTTTCTTAAATCTGGTAAATCCCATCACTTCATATTTATTAAAGGTGTCTTAACATGTGCCAATGGCTTATTGCTCCAGAAGGTGCTATCAGTTTAATGGCAGGGGTTTCCTTCTTTTCTGTATTCTTTAATGAAGCATCTGTCAAAAAATATATTTATCGCATCATGCTTCTTTTAGGAGTTTTAGTAATTGTTACCAGTGCTTGCTCCCTCAATGCAAAAGGGCTTCTTTTCTTTAATACCTATGAAATGACCCCCTTTTCTCAAGCATTTAAACTGATTTTGGCCATTTCACTTTTTCTAATACTTACGATTTCTGACAATTTGATTTCTATTCGAGAAGAGTTAAAACCTGAATTTTTTCTTTTCCTTTCCACAGCCACTTTAGGAATGATGATGCTTACCAGCGCTACTGAACTCATCACGCTATTCATCTCTCTGGAACTTGCTTCTGTTTCTCAATATATTTTGGTTCCCTTAAGACGTGGTAAACTTTTAAATGCTGAAGCTGGTATTAAATATCTTCTCTTTGGAGCCGCTGCAAGCGCTTTGACCCTCTATGGAATTAGCTTTATTTTTGGATCCGCTAAAACCCTTTTCTTTTCTGAAATTACAACTCAACTTCCAGAATTGATGCATCAAAGCGTTTTTATTATTGGTTTATTTCTCACAAGTGCAGGTTTTTTATTTAAATTAGCCGCTTTCCCATCTCACTTTTGGGCTCCTGATGTTTATGAAGGGGCTTCCACTCAAGTGACTGCTTTTATTGCAACAACTTCTAAAGCAGCAGCTGTCGCTGCCTTAATTAAAATATTGATGATTGTTTCTACTGACCATGAAACCTTTACCTATGTTTTGATTTCTCTTTCACTCGCTTCCATGACTCTTGGAAATTTGGTTGCCATGATTCAAAAAGATATGAAACGTATGTTGGCCTATTCAAGTATTGCTCAAGCAGGCTACATTCTTGCAGGTTTACTCTCACAGAGCACAGGCGGTTATGTAGCTGTTATTTTTTATACCATTGCTTACTTGGTGATGAACTTTGCTGCTTTTATGGTCACAACCCGTATTGCTTCAGTCGATGACAATCCACAAATTAAAAGTTTTGCAGGGCTTTCAGACCGTTCTCCTCTTTTAGCCTTAACACTTCTTATCAGTCTTCTTTCTTTAGCAGGAATTCCACCCTTAGCTGGTTTCACAGGGAAATGGTTTTTATTCGGTGCGGCCATGGAAAAAGGACATTGGGTATTGGTTTTAGTAGGGGTGATTAACAGTGTTATTTCTCTTTATTATTATCTAATGGTTGCTAAAGAAGCTTATTTAGCAAAATCCGATGCCCCAGAGATTCATCCTTGCATCAAAACACGTCTTATAAGTTACGCGGCTATCACAATCCTTGTTGTTGTAGGTGTGTTCCCAACACCCCTTATTCAATGGATTGAATCTATTTTAAAATAAATAATAAAAGCTCTTCTGCCCCATTTTCTCTTTTCTCTAAATAATCTGAATAAAAAATGGGCCAGCTTGTTAGACTGGCCCATTATTGAGTTAATTAATTCTTGAAAATTAACTTTATATTATCTTAGCTTCTACTCTGCAGACTTTCCTGCTGTTTCTGTGGAAGTAACATCTTCAGTAGACTTGACCTGAGCATCAGCTTTCTTTGTATCTTCTTTAGCTTTTGCTTTGAGTGCAGCCTTTACATTCGTTTTTTTGTGAACCTTTTTTGGCTTTGGCTTCCAGTCAAAATCAGGATGAGCTTTTTCAGGTTGGGACTTTACCACTTCCGTAGAAAGTGCTTTATCAGAACTCTCTACTTGAGATGCAACATCAGAAGCTACAGCACTTTTTTCTTCTGCGTACATAAAAGAACTTGTAAAAACAAATACCAACGCTATCAACGATAATAACTTTTTCACCAACAAACCTCCCTTTTTAGGTTTAACTACTATTCCAAACAACCTTTGGGATTCTAGCACTTTTCTTTCAGCAAAACAATATTATGGCGATATCTAATTTTTTATAAAAGCCGCGTATTTTCATTTAGGAGCCATTCCCTAAGCTCATCCAAATGAGTTGTCGGAGCCTTACAAGAATAATTTTGACAGATATATATTGTAGATTTGTCCTTCAACATCTTCTTTCCTTCAATAAAAGGAATAGTTGTAGATGTATCCTGATAAGATTTCTGATCTGGCGAAGCGTGGGCTAAAACAATATTAGGAAGAAAATGAGAGTAAATTTCATTTATCATCGCTAAAAATTCTTTATCTTTCAAAGCTCCAGCAACCACAACTTCTTGCGTGGGGCCCAATGCAAAATCAATTGCAATCAACATTTGAGGATAACCACTTGGGAATTGAGAAACTAATTCTGAAAATTTTTGAAAAAGGGATTGGGCTTGTCTTTCCATTTCTACATTCATTGTAAATTTAGAAAGTCTCAAAAGGACCAGAGCCGCAATAGAATTACCTGAAGGTAAAGCCCCATCATAAATTTCTTGAGTTTGACTCATCAATTTTTCTGAGTCTTTACCCGAGAAGAAAAAACCTCCTCCAGTTTCATCTCCAAAAAGCTGAATCATTTCTTTAGCTAACGCAACAGCCTCTTTCAAATAAGGGAAATGAAAAGTGGCTTGATATAGCTCAAGAAGTCCATCAATAAAAAAGGCATAATCATCCAAAAATCCAGAAATAGCACCTTCTCCATCCCGGTAACGATGCAGGAGCCGTCCCTCTTTTGTTCTCATATGAGTTAAAATAAAATCTGCTGATTTTCGAGCACTCTCTATATATTTTTCCTCTTTGAGAATTCTTCCCCCAAAAGCCAAACTTGCAATCATGAGCCCATTCCAATCTGTCAAAATCTTATCATCCAGATGAGGACGCAATCTTTGAGTCCGAGCCTTTAATAATTTCTTCTTACCTTCTTCAATCATTTTTCTAACTTCTTCTGGTTTTTTCTGAAAATGCTTCGCCACTTCATCACTATTTTTTGAAATATGGAGAACATTCTTACCTAAAAATTCTCCATGGGGATCATGAGGTGCATTCCCATCGACCAAAATCCCAAAATATTCATTAAAAACTTTCCCCTCACCAGGGCCTAATAATTCAAGAACTTCCTTAACCGTCCATAGATAAAAAGCCCCTTCTGTTTTTTCTTCTGGCTCATTTGGATTGGAAGCACTATCCGCATCTTCTGCAGAATAAAATCCACCCTCCTTGTCAGATAAGTCCCGTAAAACATAATCAAAAATTTCTCTAGCCACACATGCAAACATCTCATTTTTTGTAACCTGATAAGCTTCTAAATAACTTTTAGAAAGAATGGCTTGATCGTAAAGCATTTTTTCAAAATGAGAAATGCGCCAAATGTCATCAACTGAATAGCGATGAAACCCTCCTCCCAGTTGATCGTGCATTCCCCCTTGAGCCATTTTTAAAAGTGTTTTCTCCACCATCTCTAAAGCGTGTACATCTTTCGATCTTTTCCACCATCTTAAGAGAAAAGACAAAACATGACTTCTTGGAAATTTAGGGGCACTTCCAAAACCTCCATTTTCAGGATCAAATTGACCTAAGAATTGTTCAAAACCTTCTTTCAAAATATTCTCTCTCAAAATAGAAGAGGATGAAGAAGACTGTTTGGGTTTGATTTGAATTGCTTGAGCGACTGCTTCGGCAGACCGAATCAATTTATCTCGATCACTGTGCCATTGATTGGAAAGTGCTTCCAAAACGGAGCCAAAGCCGGGACGCCCCCAACGATCATCAGGAGGGAAATAAGTCCCCCCATAAAAAGGTTTCAAATCATGTGTCAGAAACGCACTCAAAGGCCATCCCCCTTGTCCGGTCATGGCCTGAACAGCCGTCATGTAAATATGATCAATGTCAGGTCTTTCTTCTCGATCTACCTTAATCGACACAAAAGATTGATTCAAAATTTTTGCAAGCTCGACATTTTCAAAAGATTCCTTTTCCATGACATGACACCAATGACAAGTTGAATAACCTATAGAAAGAAAAATAGGCTTGTCTTCTTTCTTAGCCTTTTCAAAAGCCTTCTCACCCCAAGCATACCAATCAACAGGATTATGGGCATGCTGTTGAAGATAAGGACTCTTCTCATGAATCAATTCATTAGTATAAATATGTGCCATTGTTAAATTTCTCTATATCTTATGATGATGCAAGCTTTGATAGATTTTTTCTGCAACACTGGCTGAAATTCCTGACACTTCCTGAAGTTGAATTACCGATGCTTTCTTCATTTCTCCAATGGAGCCAAAATATTTCAATAATTCTGCTCTTTTCACAGGGCCAACTCCAGATATATCGTCCAGAATGGATTCTTTTAATTTCTTTTCTCGAAGAATTTTATGATAAGTCACTGCAAAACGATGAGCTTCATCTCTAATTCTTTGAATCAAATGAAGGGCGCCAGAATCTTTAGACAATCGGAGAGGTTCACTGGAGAACGGACGATAAATTTCTTCATACCGTTTGGCAAGTCCAATTATAGGAAGATATTCTAAACCCATTTCCTGCAAAGTGCTAAAAGCTGAGGAAAGCTGCCCCTTGCCCCCATCAATTAAAATCAAA
This sequence comes from Candidatus Auribacterota bacterium, assembly GCA_041906865.1. Classification (GTDB taxonomy): domain Bacteria; phylum Auribacterota; class JACPWU01; order JACPWU01; family JACPWU01; genus CAZXEQ01. The sequence goes on along the minus strand of JAYRIK010000227.1, from coordinate 13,385 downwards.
TCAGGGAAAACGCCCCCCTCTTCTTTTAAACCGCGATAACGCCTCCCTACTACTTCTCTCATCATGGCAAAATCATCAATGCCTGAAACACTTTTGATGCGAAAGCGTCTATAAAATCGCTTATCTGGAGAACCTTGAAAAAAATGCACCATGGAGCCTACAGCCTCTTTACCAGAAAAATTGGAAATATCAAAAGCCTCCATTCTAACAGGTGGATTTTCAAGACCCAGAGCCTCTGCCAAAGATTGCATTTCTTGTACCGTATGAGACGAAACCCTTTTAAAATTACGTAAAGCATTCATTCGAGTTCCTGCAATATTTTCAATTGCTGCAATCCGATCTCTCAATTGAGCAGCCTTTTCAAAATCTAAGTTCTTGGATACTTCTTCCATTTGCCTTTTCATCTTCAAAATAAGCTCTTGAGATCGACCTAACAAAACTTGGCAAGCATTGTCAACAGATTGGCGATAATCCTCTTTCGAAATATTTCCCACACAGGGGGCTGAACACCATTTCATCATCTGATAAAGACAATGGTCATAATCAGGCTTTTCAGGATCAACTAAGTTGCATGTTCTAATCTTAAAAATTTTTTGAAGTTGTTCCACCGTTTTTCGAAGCGCTTGTGAATCAGTATACGGACCTAAGTATAAAGCCCCATCAGGTTTTTTCGTTCTCGTTACAATAAATCTAGGAAAAGATTCATTGAGTGTGACTTTCAACAAAGGGTATGTTTTATCATCTCGATAAGTGACATTGTACTTCGGTTTAAACTCCTTGATATAGTGACATTCTAAAATCAAAGCTTCTTGAGGGGATTTCAGTACAATAAAATCAATGTCTCGAACTGCCTCAATCATAGCTTCTGATTTAGGAGAACCTTTTAAATCATGAAAATGAGATAACAATCTTGATCGCAATCGAATAGCTTTACCTACATAAATAACCTCTCCTAAGTCATTACGCATGAGGTAAATCCCACATTTTTGAGGGATTTTATGTATTTTTTCTTTAAGTTCTGCTCGCATGTATAAATCCTTGACATCTTTAAAGGTAAATTCTATATTTATCGCCTAATTTGCTTATTATAGCAAGCTTTTGAAAGGAATTTTATGGCACACAGTATTTCAGCAGAAAAAAGGGCTCGCCAAGGCTTAAAGAGGCGCGCAAGAAACAAAAGCAATAAGTCTAATCTTAAAGGCCAAACAAAGAGTTTCTTAAACGTTTTATCCTCCAAAAAGAAGGATGAGGCTGTTGCGGCATTTAAAGAACTTTCAAGTCAATATGACAAAGCTGCTAAAAAGGGCATTGTCCATCGCCGTAATGCAGATCGTCATAAGTCTCGTTTAGCTCAGAGACTCGCGAAAGCTTTTGCTGCGTAAAAGATACCTCTTCATACTTGTTGGTGGCTATTTCTTTTCCGGAGCCTGTGCCCTCATCAATGAGATTGTTTGGGCTCGGCAAATCCAAATTTTCCTAGGATCTAGCACTCTTTCCATTTCTGCCATACTCATCACGTTCATGAGCGGTCTCACTCTAGGGAGCTATTTTTGGGGACAATCCCAATGGTCTAAAAAGAACTCTCTCCTTCTATACTGTTTTCTTGAAGCGGGAATTGGACTTTTAACTCTTTTTCTTTTATGGTTTTATCCCTTTCTTCTCTCCTCGCTTCGTGTAAGTACACTCTGGCGTTATTTTCTAACCATCGTGCTCTTTAGCATTCCGGCTTTTTTTATGGGAGGGACTTTCCCCATTCTTAATGATGCATGCAAAAAATTTTCTTCAATTCAAAGAAATTGCCCCTCTATTCTCTACGGATACAATATTTTAGGTGGGACTTTAGGATCTTTGGCAGGTGGATTCTTCTTCATCTACCATCTTGGGCTCAAACATACACTCATGCTAACCAGCTCTATTAATTTAGCCATTGCGGGAATTTTAGCACTCATTTACAAAAAAACATTCCAAGAGTCCCCTTCTACTAAAACCCTTTATGAAAAAGATTTTCCTAAAAAATTTCAGCCTAATTTAGGGATATTTTGTCTTTTTATCGTCGGCTTTATCTCCATGATGTATGAAGTTTTAACGACCCGGCTTTTGGCCATTGTTCTGGGGAGCTCAACCTATGCCTTCACACTAATTCTTGCAACATTTCTGTTTGGGCTTGCTCTTGGAAACTTTGCACTTTCAAAAATAAGTCAGAAAACCCCTACTCCCTTACTCTGGCTTATAGGACTACAAGTTGTCCTAGGGATTTTTATTTTGAGCAGCCTCTTTCTTCAAGATCAACTTCCCCTTTTGTTTTATAAACTCTTTCCAATATTTGAAAATTCATTCTGGAGTATTCAAGGGCTTCAATTTCTGATTTGCACCTTAATTCTTTTAGGGCCTACCAGTCTGATTGGAGCTTCATTCCCATTTTTAATTCGAATAGGCCAAAGTAATGCTATAGACAAACACAATTCTTTGGGAACACTTTACTCCATCAATTCCCTAGGAAATACACTGGGAGCACTTCTCACGTCTCTTATTTTACTCCCATTATGGGGTTTAGAAAAAACTTTCAAAATGAATGCTTCTCTTTCTATTGGATTAGCCGCTCTTCTTACTTTTTATTTACCTTACAAGAAATCAAAACGTATGATGTTGATGTGTGGAATCTTAACAACAACTCTTCTCCTTTTTAAAATTCCCCATATGAATCTTAAACTTTTGACTTCAGGACTCTCTCTGTCTTCAAAAAATTATCATACTTTGGGGCTCTCTCCCAATCGCTTTATCGAAGAAATGAAACCCGTTAAAATTCTCTTTTCAAAAGATGGTTGGACCAGCCACGTGACCGTTCGAAAACACAAAAAGGTTCAAAGTCTTCTGATTAACGGAAAAGTTGAAGGATCTAATGGACAAGATCTTCAAACAGAACTTTTGGTAGCTCATTTACCATTGCTAATACATCCCCAAACTCAAAGTGTTTTTGTGATTGGATTAGGGACGGGTATCACACTCAGAGCCATTGAAACTCATTCTGTTAAAACTATCACTTGCGTCGAAATTGAAAAGCGAGTGCTTGAGGCCAGTCAGCTTTTCAAAAAGTCCCATCATAATGCTCTCTTAGACCCTAGACTTAAACTTATGGTAGAAGACGCTCGTCATGTTCTTTCTACTTCTCAAGAAGAATATGACTGCATTATCTCTGAACCTTCTAATCCATGGAGGGCAGGGATTGGTTCTCTCTACACCATTGAAATGTTTCAAGAAATTAAAAAACATCTCAATGAAGAAGGTATTGTCTGCCAATGGGTTCATTATTACAACATGTCGCCAAATGATTTGAAAACAATCGTGAGAACCTTCCAAACTGTTTTTCCTAACAGTTCTTTATGGGGACAAGCCCACTTGAGTGATCTTTTTTTAATTGGGTTTAAAAACCCTGATCAAATCTTTAAAATTTCAGACCTGAGCCTGGCAAACAAACCTGAAATTCGTAAAGACCTTCATTCTATAGGCCTTTCCAACGTTAAAATTCTTCAAGCTTTGAAATTTTTAGACAAAGAAGAACTAACAAACTATGCGGGACAAGGAAAACTTCACACGGATAATCTTCCTATTTTAGAGTTTTCCGCCCCTCGTTCGCTTTATAAGGATACACTTTCATTAAACTTAGAAGAAATTTTAAATTTTAGAAAAATCCGACTTACATCTCTAGAAAAAGCCATGACGGATTATCTTCAAGCTATGGAAAATTTTTACAATAAAAATGAAGAGGGTTATCTTCAAAATCTTTCCATTGCTCTTAAAAAAGCCCCAAAATGGAAAAGTCTTTATCAGCTTTATGAAACCGCTGTTTACAAAAAAACCCAGCGCCTGTTTGAAGAAAAAAGGGAAACAGAAGCACTCACGTTCTTGGAAAAAGCCATTGTCCTCACTGAAAAATCTGCTCGCATTCAATACACCTTAGGATTCCTCTATCAACAAAAAGAAGATTGGCAAAAAGCAAAAGTCTGTTATCAAAAATCCATTAAAATAAATCCCCAATTTTCCCAAGCCTATAACAATTTAGGCGTAGTTTACCTTCACTCTGAAGAAAATGACTCCGCTTATCAGGCTTTTAAAAAAGCTATTGAATTCAATCCCTTTTATATCGAAGCCCATCTTAATTTGGGCTATTGCCTCCTTCAACAAAAAGCCTTAGAAGGAGCTGAGCTTGAATTTAAACACTGTATTCGACTGAATGGTGAGCTTGCCTCTGCTTACAATGGACTCGGTGTTGTTTTAGCGATGCAAAAAAAATTTAATGAGGCAACCGAACAATTCCAAAAAGCATTAGAATTAGAACCACAAAACATAGAAGCAAAGCGTAATTTGGAGAAAACAGCTCAAAAACTAAATCAATAAAAGCTCTCAAAAAGGTCTAGCTGCAAGGCACCCACAAGCGACTGCGAAGGCGTACGTTTAATGGTACGCCGCACAAAGAAGCGCAGTGGGTAACGCAGCAGATGGGCTTTTTTCAGAGTTTTTAAATTAATTTGGGATTAAAAACGGATAAAATCTTGTTATACTGACTGGGTCGTTATTTATCATTTATCGAACTATCGAACGCCCCAATAAAACTTTCGATCGACCCAGTCAGTACTACAAGTCCGTAAGGTTTCTTAATAAACTCGGACTTGTTAGTAGTATTAAGAATCGAACTTGATTTAAGGAGAAAGATAATGAATATCACAAAAACAACTTTATTAATGGCTCTTTTGACTGTTCTTTTTATTTTTGCAGGAGGCGCATTGGCAGGCCAACAAGGCATGATATTTGCCTTTATTTTTGCTTGCGTGATGAACCTTACGACCTATTGGTTTTCTCATAAAATTGTTTTAGCTTTATATCGGGCCAAACCCCTTTCAGAACAAGAAGCACCTCAGGTATATACCATTGTAAGAGACTTATCCCTGAAAGCTAATATTCCCATGCCTCAAATTTATTTAATCCCCCAAGACGCACCCAATGCCTTTGCCACGGGACGAAATCCAAAGCATGCTGTCGTTGCAGTCACCCAAGGGATTTTGAAACTTCTTAATAAAGAAGAATTACAAGGCGTACTTGGACATGAGCTTTCTCATGTCAACAATCGAGATATTCTTGTGGGAACCATCGCTGCCACCATTGCGGGGGCCATTAGTATGCTTGCCAATATGGCTCGCTGGGGCATGATGTTCGGAGGAGGAAGACGAGATGATCGTAATAACCCTTTAGGCCCTATTCTGTCTATTCTGGTTCTTATTTTTCTTCCCATTGCAGCTATGCTCATTCAACTCGCTATTTCTAGAACACGAGAATATGGTGCAGATGAATCAGGGGCAAGATTGACAGGAAATCCCCTCAGCCTTGCCAGCGCTTTAAGAAAACTGCAATCCTATTCTCAAAGGATTCCTATGCAAGCCAATCCAGCAACCGCGCATATGTTTATTGTGAATCCTCTCAGTGGAAAAAGCTTATTAAAACTGTTTAGCACCCATCCTCCTTTGGAAGATCGGATTGCACGCTTAGAACAAATGGCAAGATAAATTCTTCTTGTAGAACACGGGATATCTCATGCGTTATCTCATCAATGCGATTTTTTCATGAGCACTTTTTTCCCCTATTTCAATCGCTTCTTTAGCCTTATGAAAATCGTAAAGCTGAATGTGATCAATAGAAGGACGAAGTAAAAAATCAGGAGGATTTTGTAATAAGGTTAGTTCTGCAATTCTTGATTCCATCATGTAAAGACTACGCAAAAAAGTATCACTCATCAAAAAGGCTCCACTCACTGATTTGCGAGGCATCATTTTCACACGAGTCGTCACATCTACAGCAATAACCAAAGCTTTACTCAATTCACGCACTTGACATACAGGGACAGGCTCAGAAAGTCCCCCATCAATTAAAAACTGACCCTTTATTTCTTTAGGTTGAAATATCCCTGGGATAGAAATACTGGCTCGTACTGCTTCCACAACCGAACCATTTTTTAATGCAACTGCTTCGCCTGTCTCTAAATTCGTTGCTGTAACACAAAGAGGAATTTTCAAATCCTCAAGTTTTAAATCTCCTAAAATATCTCTCAAGAATTTTTCGATGCGATCCCCTTTTAAAAATCCTCGCTTCGGCAAAGATAAATCAATAAAGGTTAACCATTTCTTCCAATCTATTTTCAAAACAAGTTTTTCAATTTCAAGAGAGGATAAACCAGAAGCATACAGGCAAGCAATTAAAGCCCCCATGCTAGCACCTGAAAGAGCCTCAATACGAATTTCTTCTTTTTCTAAAACTTTTAAAACTCCGACATGAGCAAAGCCACGTGCACCACCAGAACCAAGAGAAAGACAAATGGAGGAAGACGAATGATCCAACACCTGAGCTTAAACCTTTTTCTCAGGTGTATCTTTTTTAGAGGCTGATTCTCCGAACTTACTCGCGGAATCTGGATCAGTACCTGACTGTGATTTTAAGTCATGGGGAGATGCTGAAGAATCAGAGGGGATCTTACCTTTGACAAAAACGACATGCATGTAATTGGCACAATGAGGACATTCAATGATAGATGTTCTGCGAGTGATTTTTACTTGCGTTTGACAATGAGGGCATTGTGCTTCAGAATTTTCAGAAACAGGTATAGCAACATAGATCGTACTTTTTGATTTTGGATCCATATTTACATTATACTCTTTTTATTCAAAAACTCTCAAAAAAATAACTTACACTCTTATTTCAAGACCATCTCTGGCTAAAACTACTTTCCCTGAGTATATTTTTTGAGCAATTTTTAAGATGTTAATTCCATCACAAGGAGGGTAAAAATGGCTTAATAGCAATTGTTTAGGAGAAGCTTTTTGAGCTAAATGCCCCGCCTCTGTTGGAGTTAAATGTCCTTTTACTTTCATAGAGTCTGGGAAAGAGCATTCTAGAACAAGAAGATTGGCATCCCTACTCAATTGAATCAAATCTTTTGAAAAATCCGTATCTCCAGAGAAAACAACTGATTTCCTATTTTCTTCAAAACGAAAAGAAACACTTTCAGCGATATGTTGAGGTTGACAAGTTTTAACAAGAACACTCCCTATTTTGAATTGACTGTTCTTTCTTTCCTCAATGATCAATTCATATTTCTCAGGAATCAACCATCCTCGATATGTTTTTGATAAATCATTAAAAAATTTCTTAAATCCAGGACCTCCCACCACAGTCAATTTCTTGCGGCGTGATTTAATTCCATATTTACTCGCGAACAAAAAAGGGACTAAATCCGTCACATGATCGGGATGAATATGAGTATAAAAAAGTGCATCAATTTGATTTAACGCATATCCTGATTGTAATATTCGAGTTAAAGTTCCTGCTCCACTATCTATTAAGAATAAATTTTTCTTAGTTTTTAATAAATATCCGGGGGAACCCCGCTCTAAGCGAATAACACCTGTTCCAGAACCCAGTACAATCAGCTTCATGAAGACATTCCACAAAGAAGCTGAATCGCTCGATGAATTTGCGGGGTACGAAATCCATAGGTTTGAATGCATGTTGTTTTGGAATTAACAAACTGTTCATCATAAGGATTTCTTAAAAGAACCACTGCTAGATGAGAAAAATTCTGTTGAAGCTTTAGCAGAAGTTCTTTCTGAAAGGAAAGATGAACAGCATCAAAACAAAACATTATCACAGGTAAGTTTTTAGAAAACTTTTCGAGTTTTTCAGAAAAATTGTCTTTCATTAAATCAACTCTAAACTCTTCAGTATCATATTCATAAGAACTAAAGGTTTTAGAAAAAAAAGAAGGATTTTCCAAAAGAGCTAATTCAAAAAAATATTTATTCTGCACAGAAGAGAAATCAGGGACAAGAATCAAAGGTTTTGGGTTGACTTGATGAGAAAGACGAAAAGAACCTGTATGAATAAATTCGACAGATTTTTCAGAAATTTTTTGGGCTAGTTCAGAACCACTCTCTTTTCCAACACTTAAGGGGGCCTTCCGTAAATCTTTTAAGACGGTCTTTAATCTCAAAACACTTTTTTCAAGATTCTCCCATTTTAATCGCTTCTTTTCATAAGCTTCTTCAAGCGCATGATAGCCTTTCTCCACCAAATCCTTCTGATGACAGATTAAAACAAGATCATGGCCTACTTCCACAGCTCGAACCACTGCTTCCTCAAATGGGAAACGACGAAGAATAGCTCCCATCTCTAAATCATCTGAAAAAATGACATTCTTAAAATCTAATTCTTTTCTCAAAAGATCTGTCACAATCTTTTTTGAAAAAGTTGCTGGCAATTCTTTTTCAAAAGCTGAATAAACCACATGACTGGTCATGACAAATGAAATACCTGAACGAATGACTTTCTGAAAAGGCTGAAGATGAATGTTTTTCATTTCTTCAAACGAACAATTCACGAACGGAAGATCCTCATGCGCATCAACTGTCGCAGCCCCTTTCCCTGGGAAATGTTTGGCTGTTGCCCCGACTCCTTGAGATTGCATTCCCATCATCAAAGCACAACCTAACGTAGAAACTACTGCTGGATCTTGGCCAAAAGAACGAATGGTAATGCCTGGATTAAGCGTGGGAGTCAAAACATCTAAAACAGGGGCTAAGTTGACATCAATACCCAAAGATCGAAGCTCATGCCCCATGATGCACCCTTGCTCTTGCGCCCAACTTTCAGATCCTACCTTCCCTAAAGCCATATTGCCTGGGAAAGGTGTAAAACCATCTTCAAGCCTTTGCACAAGACCACACTCATGATCAATGGTAAAAAAAACTTCTTCTCCTAAAAGATCACGAATCTGCCGAATCAAACTCCTTAATTGAAGGGCAGAGTCAATATTTCTAGAAAAAAAGATAATCCCAGAAGGACGGATTTTCTCAAGAAAAAGTTTTAAATCCTCATTTAAAACTTTCCCTTCAAAACCTATCACCAAATGGCGCCCCACATGAAGAGAAGACATCATAAAACCCAAAATGACATAAAAAGATATTCCTAAATTTTGGATTTTTGTGTAAGCACGTCTGCTCCAAGATCCTCGGGGTTTGTAGAGGACGGAAGTGTATTCAAAGAACCTTCTGTCTCAGACTGAGATTCTTGAGTTTCAGATTTTTCAAGTGTCGGTTGAGAAACTTTTTTAGAAGGGGCCTGCGAAGATTCTGATTTTTGCTCTTTTTTCTCAATATCAATATTTTCCCATTTAACTAAAGCATCTCCCTCAAAAACCAAACGACACCCCTTCGATACATAGCGAAAATTAACAGGAAACTTTGGCAAAAAAGCATGATAAGTCCATTGTTCAATAGGAGCTCCCCATTTGGTGTCTCCCAAAGATTTTACATCATCGGCATGACCCCATCCTGCAATCACTTGATCCTTGGTCATTCCTTGAGTCAAAGAATCCCCTCCCGTAACAACAGATTCTACATTTAATTTTTTAGTAGGATCTTGAAAATCACTACAGCCTGAAAACAATATCGCTAAGCCCATCAAACAAGAAAAATATTTCATGGTAAATCTCCTTTTTTATTGTGCAGTTCACATCTTTTTCTGAATTCTCTCTTTTTCTTTTTGAGAAATATTCAGCAATAAAATTTTTTGATAATACTCCTTAGCTTTTTTTCGATCATTTAAATAATTTTGATACAAATCACCTATCTTCTCAAGGACTCCATCATCTTGAGAAACCAAATCTAAAACTTTTTGCCACACTTCTAGAGCGTTTTGATATTTTTTACTGGATTCAAAACTCATAGCCAAATGTTTGAGTAAAAAAACGTTGTGAGAATCCTTTTCAAGAGCTTTTTGAAACCATGTTATGGCTTCTTCAGCGTCTCCTTTCTTTAAGCAAACCAAGCCTAAATCACCCATAATCGCTGAAGATGCATTTTTTGATAAAGCCCTCCGTAAACAATAGTATGCTTGATCATCATTGCCTAAATAAAAATGAGAAAGCCCCAGTTTTCGATAAACTTTATAATAATTGGGAGAGAGCTTAACTACTTTTTCATAAGCAATCATTGCAGCCATATATTCTTTTTTCTGAAAATAGGCATTTCCTAAACTATAATACAAAGTAGGATTTTGAGGCTCCAGATCAATTGCCTTTTGATGATATTGAATCGCCTGATCCATTTGATTCATGTGTCGATAGAGAATCGCAATATTGTTATAACCCCAAACATTTTTAGGATTCATTTGAACCACTTCTTTAAAATAGCGTATCGCATCCTCAAATTGTCCCATCTCAAGATAAACAAGTCCCATCGAGTTGCGGGTAGATTCATCCGAAGGGTTCCCTTTTAAATACGCCTGATATTCCAAAATAGCTTGAGGGTACTGACGTTTAAGTTCATAAAGCGTCCCTAGTTTTTTATGAAGTTCAAGATTTTGAGGATCTAGTTCAAGAACCTTCAAAAAATAAGCTAATGCATTATCATAATTTTTTAAATCAAAGTAATTTTCTGCAAGTAAAAAGTCCGTAAGCGCAGGATCCACCTTTTCGCTCACAGCTTTTTCTATCATTTGTTGCGCCAAATCCCATTTCTTAAATCGACGATAGAAGTCTGCTGCACTTAAATAGATCTGAGGATGATCTGGATTTTGAGATAAAGCCCTTTTAAAAAGAGTGTCTGCTTTTTCAAAAACTCCTTTGGTTGCAAAAACCTCAGCTACCGCCCAAAGAACCTGCCAGTTTTGGGCCTGGAGTTGTTTAGCTTTTTGAATTTGAACATTGGCTTGTTTTTCAAAACCTCGCTTTAAAAAAGAAATCCCTAACCAAGCATAGGCTCCCAGATGTTGAGGATTTAAACGCAAAACTTCCCAAAATTGTTTCATTGCCTGAGCGTAATCTCTTTTGGAAAAATAAATTCTACCCAAATCAAAATAAGCTTCTTCAAAATTAGGATTCTCTTGAATGGCCTGCGTCCACCCTTGAATAGCCTTATTCCATTGACCTTCTTGAAAACAAGTGACAGCCTGTGTATAAAATGATTTAGCTTTTTCTTCATCCGCCAAGACAGAAGAGGAGAAAATAGAATGAAGCGATAAAATAAGTAAGAGAAAGATTATTTTGTTGGATCTGTAGATAGAGAAAATCGTCATATTATTTATCTTCAATTATTACAGTAAATATCCTATGATTAAAAGGATATACTAATCAGAAACAAAGTGTGTATAGGTTTTTTACAATCGGAAACATTTATGGATACAAATACTATCGAGGTTGGGACCATTCAGCAAAAAGCTTTTATACGCATCAAAGGTAGAGGCGATTTTCTGAATAGTCAAGCCCTCAAAGACTTTGTCAATACTATGATAGAAAAAGGATTAACTGATTTTCTGTTGGATCTTAAAGGATGTAAAACCATGGATAGCACATTCATGGGAGTTTTAGCTGGAACTGCACTTCAATTAAAGAATCAATACCGAAAAACCCTTACTCTTTTTCACGTAGAAGAACATAATTTGCAACTCCTCACCACACTGGGCATACATATTTTTCTAAACATTGTCCCTGATGAACTCACCCCTCCTACTCAATTTAAGGAACTTCCCAATCCATCCTCATCCAAAGAAGAACTAGCACAAGAGATGTTAAAAGCCCATGCTGTTTTGATGGAAATTTCTGAAGAAAACAAGGTCAAGTTTAAAGATGTTTATGAATATCTCAAAGAAACGATAAAAAAGGGATCTGCGTAATCAGTTCCCCAGTTAGCCGGTTCACCAGTTCACCTATAGATTCCTTTTGCCTGACAACCCAATAAACTGGCTAATCCGTTAACTTATTAAAGAAAAGGAAAACTGCTATTAACTTTCCGTTTTTCATCTTACCTTTTTTGCTTGTTGTTTTTTTGATCTTAACACTTGTCTATTATCGAACAAAATTCTTGTTAGACCGGCTTCAAAATTCCTATCGAACCCTTTCTCAAGAAAAAGAAGTCGTCTTATCTTTTATACGTGAAATTGGGGATGCCTTTACTTCCGCAGATGAATTAAAACATCTTTTTCAAATCATTATCACTTGTTCAAAAAGAACATTGAATGCTTCTGCAGAAGCTATTTTTCTATTGGATGAGAGTCATTCCTATTTACAAGCCAAAGTCATCGATGGACTTTTTCCCCCTATTTTCGAGGCAATCCCAGCTGATTCATTGTCAAAAGTTGCAACAAAAACAAAATATCTCCAAGATCTAATCTTAGGGCTTAAAATTCCTGTAGGGGAAGGAATTGTAGGTCGCACAGCACAAACCAGAACAGCTCTTCTGATTAAAGATGCAACCATGGACTCTAGGATTGCACAACCTCCTATCGATTTTTTAAAAGTAAAAACCCTGATGGTGGTTCCATTGATTTTCAAGGAAGAAGTGATTGGAGTTATGATCGCTGCAAATAAAAAAGATGATCAAACTTTTACAGAAATTGATCTTTCCCTTTTTGAAGCCTTGTCGGATCAAGCTGCTCTCTCCATTCATAATGCACGACTCTATCAAGCTATTTCTGAAAAAGAGAAATTAGATAAAGAATTAAAAACAGCAACTCAGGTCCAAAAACTTCTTCTTCCTGCCCGTTATCCCGAAATTCCAGGTTTTGATTTTTCAGCAGTGAGTCGTCCTGCTCGGCAAATTGGTGGAGATTATTATGATTTTTTTCCTGTGGGAACGGGTCAATATGGGATGGCCATTGCAGATGTTTCTGGCAAAGGCATTCCCGCAGCATTGATCATGACTATGGCTCGAAGTATTTTGAGAAGCTCTGCCCCAGAAAAACTTTCTCCAAGACAAGTGCTTTCAGAACTGAATCGCTTGCTTCATGGAGACATTCAACAAGATATGTTTATCAGTATGGCCTATTTGGTATTAGATGAACAAAAAAAACAGTTAAAACTCACAAGAGCAGGACACGAACCTATTCTCTTCTATGATAAAAAAGAAGGCAATGTCAGATTCATGCGCCCTCAGGGAATTGTCTTAGGGATGGATCCTGGTTCTCTTTTTACTTCAACTCTTGAAGAAATATTGTTGGTGCTTAATCCAGGAGATATTGTTGTTCTTTACACCGATGGAGTCACAGAAGCACAAGATTTTGAAGGCCAAGAATTTGGATATGAAGCCTTGGCCGAATCCATTCGAAGTTCAGCAAATTTGCCTGCTCAAGAAATTGCAAACTATGTCATAGCTCGGATTTTGAGATTCACAGGTAATATTCCTCAAAGAGATGATTTGACTTTGTTGATTATCAAAGCCCTTTAATTTTGTGAGTTATCCCCATCAACGATCCGGGCCAGAACTCATTCGAAAAGATTGTCCATCACATTCCAAAGCAAAGGAATGTACTCTTTCGCATTCAAAAAGAGATATTTTCCTTGCTCG
>JAYRIK010000226.1:0-14639 GCA_041906865.1 Candidatus Auribacterota bacterium | reverse complement strand
CTCACAGCTTGCTCTTCTTCAACAACACTTGAATCTTTTGCAAATTCAGACATTAATGCATTGATTTTCTGCTCAAGTTCTTCATAAACAGATTCCGATTTAAGATTTTCCTGACGCACTTGAAGTTGATAATAATCAGATAAGGCTGGATAGTTTTTCTCCAAAGATACTCTGCTGTCTCGTTCATAAACCTCTTTCAACTGAGTTAAATACTCCAATATCCCCATTCGCCCCAGTCGATATTCCAAACTCCATTTCACCATACTTTTAAGTTCTTCATTTTTGAGTCGATGACTTAAATCATCCAAAAGTTTCTTCAAGTCCGATTGAACCTTTTCACTTTGAATAACTTTGGCAGTTTTCAGAACTTCAAGCATTTGCTTTAAATTCCCATCAAGCTTCTGTCCATGCTGCTCTAATAATCTTTCTAATTGCATCAACACTTCATCCAATTTAACGTCATTTTCTTTAAGTGCATTTTGAAGCTTCAAAAGTTTTTTCATTTCTTCAGAATATTTGTCTTCGACAAGCATTTTGATCTGGCTATTCATCTTTTCTAATGAACTGGAAGACTCTTTAGCCATTTGGCGTACTTTTAAGAAGGCTTTCAGATTCTCAATATAAAGATCGCTCTTTTCTACTCCATAAAGGTCAAGTGAGTTCTGAAGCCCTGAACGCAATGCCGCATATTCTGCTCCGGTGAGATAACCTTCTTTTACAAATTTCAATCCCACTTTGTCTCGTACTTTATGGTCTGGGAAAGCCTTCAAAAGGTCTAAATCAAATTCCCCTTCTGCTCCTTCCATCAACACATTTTTAAGCCCCAACTCTTTTTGAAAGGCTTCAAGGGTTTTAGCAATATTGATTTGGGCTTCTTCCTGACAATGCAAATCCTGAATGAGAATGATTAGAGAATCTTTCTTCTCTCCTTCTTTAGTTCTAGAAATGGTGGCACCTGAAAGCTTCAACTGTTTCAGTTGATCTATCAGTGAAAGATTTTTAGGAAAAGGAGCAGATGATGAAGTTGCAGAAGAAACAACCTCTGCAATAGATTGATGATCTGGGAAAATACAGCCCAAAGAGAAAATAATGACAAAAAAAGCTCGAAACAGCTTTGACAAAAAAGCGTTCATCGTAGTTGAAAGATTCCTCACTTGATTACTTTTAAAGCGGCAAGTTCAGCTTATAGAATATCACAAAATGAGGGGAAAATCAAATTGATTGGACATAAATATTCATAATATACTGCAACAGAATATATTATATTAAATATATATTTAATGATTTATTGCCTACAAAAGAAAAGATTATTTCATATTACACTGGAACAGAGTAAGTTAAGAATCAACTCACATACTTCTAGCCAAGGTAAGCACCGTCACAGAAATTGCCCCGGAGGCCTTCAAAATTTTAGCGCATTCTTGAGCGGTCGCTTCTGTGGTTAATACATCATCTACAAGAAGCACTTTTTTATCTCGAATTTTATGAGAAAAGCCAACGACAAAACTGCCTTGAATATTCTCCATACGAGCTCTTTTATCTTGGAGAGTTTGACCTGTAGAATATTTAACCCGTTTTAAGGCTGCTGGAAGAAGAGGAATTTTTATCTTTTTATCAAGCGCTTGCGCCAGAAAGAGGGATTGATTAAAACCTCTCTCTTTAAGCTTTAGAGGATGAAGAGGAACCGGGATAATACAATCAAACTGACACCACTCAATATTCCTTTCCAAAATTTTTTGAAAAATCATCTGAAGTGTGGGAGCAAGATATTCCTCTCTTGCATATTTAAAGGATTGAAGAAGTTTTTTTATCTCACCTTCATAAATGGCAACTGAGAAACATTCATCAAAAAAACGTTTATCTTTCGAACAACCAGGGCAAAGCCCTTGCCCTTCTGAACCATCAAAACCAGGAAAAATTTTTGCGCATCCCCGACAAGCTTGATTTGAAATAAAACGAATCTTACGAAAACAACTATCGCAAATGAGAAATCTATTTTCATGCGGCATTTTAGTATCACAAGTGTGACAACACCGCGGAAAAAGAAGATCTGACAGAATCCAAGAGATTTGAAGAATATTTTGATTTAAAGAAGCCATTTTCATTTTATCTCTATCCTTGGGTTGTGGACAAAATTACAAGACTACTGCTATGATAAGCCAAATTTTTGAGTTACGACTATGAAAATTCTCCATGCATATATTTTAAGAGGAATCCTTCTTAACTTTTTTGTAGGTCTCTCTCTTTTTGTAACTGTCCTACTTTTAGGACATATGTTTAAAATCGCAAATCTCATCATGCATGGCGTGCCTCTCAAAGACATTGCTCTTCTTTTTGCTTATCTTCTACCTTATTTTCTATCCGCTTGTATTCCGATGTCTCTCTTAAGTTCTATTTTACTTGTTTTTGGACGCCTGTCTCAAGACAATGAAATTGTTGCCATGAAAGCCTCCGGTGTTTCAATTCTTCAAATCAGCTATCCTTTATGGATTATTGGCGCGATTGCTACATTAATTTGCTTTAAAATTAATAATGAAATTATCCCCTACTCCCATTTTGCAGCTAGAAAACTTCTGGTCGAAATGGGTTCTAAAAATCCAACGGCATATCTGGAACCTGGAAATTTTGTTGAAATTTTCCCCCGTCACATCATTTATGTTCGTGAGCGACATGGAGATATTCTGAAAAAAATTGTTATTTATCAGGCGGCAGGACAAGGCCATGTTAAAACCATTACGGCCCAAGAAGGTAAAATTTCATACGATCCGGAATCAAAACAAGTTCTTATGGAACTTAAAGATGGAACGATTCAAGAACCTTCGGGGAAAGATTTTAAGGATTTATTTAATTTACAATTTGGAACTTACTCTTTGAAGTTGGATGCTCGTAAAGTTTTTCAAGATACGGACGATCTTGGAAAAAAACATAAAGATATGACGATTCGAGAAATAAAAAAGAAGATTGAAGAATATAAAGAAAAAGGGATTAACACCACTCCTCTTCTCACAGAAATTCAAAAGAAAATATCTGTTTCTTTTTCATGCCTGGTTTTTACACTTATTGGAATTCCTTTAGGGATTCGCACCCATCGCAGTGAAAAAACGGTTGGAATCGCTATCAGCTTACTTCTTGTTTTTTTCTATTATCTTTTAATTATCTTTGGGAAAGCTTTGGATGAAAAAACAGCACTTCATCCTGAATATCTCATGTGGTTACCTAATGTGTTAGTGATGGGGATTGGACTTTATTTATTTAAAAAGGCATCGAGATAACAACGATGAAAATCATTGATCGCTATATCATCAAACAATTTATTATGCCTTTTATCTATTGTAGTTTGGCCTTTTTCATTCTTTATCTCATCGCTGATCTTTTTGAGCATATGGATGAATTTTTAAGAGCACACACACCCTGGTATCATATCTTGAAATATTATCTCTACATGCTCCCGATGATCTTCATTCAAACCTCGCCTTTCTCTTTAGTTCTGGCTCTTATATATGAACTTGGAAATTTTGCTCGTCACTTTGAAGTTGTTGGAATGAAGGCCTGTGGAATTTCTCCAAAACGAATCGCTCTTCCTTTTTTAGGGCTTGGATTCCTTCTATCTGTGATTCTTCTTTATCTTCATGAGGGCGTTCTTCCAAAATCTTTTGTCCGTTTAGATCAGTTTAAAAAAATGTATTTTGAAAAAGGCGAATCCAAAAACGCAAAATCTTATCGTGATCTTGCCTATAGCAATGCAAAAGAAAATTATGTCTTTTACATTCATGAACTTGATTTAAAAAAGAATATTGCTAAAGATGCCCAAGTCCATTACTTAACTCCGAATGGTTCTATTGAGAAACTTTTCAGAGCTAAAGAAGCCCAATGGCTTGATAAACAATGGTGGTTTTTAGATGGCTCTATCCTTCGCTATGATAAAACTGGAGAAATTGAAGATACGCCTGAACAATTTGGGAAAATGGTAATGAGAATGGGAGAATCTCCTGAAGACCTGATTCGAGAAGAAAAAGCCAATGAACAAATGAATTATTTAGAATTTCGTTTTTCTTTATCCAAAAAATATGGAAAGAAAATCCCTGCCTATGAAAAAGTCGAACTGAACTCAAAACTTTCAATGCCCTGGATATGTTTGGTCCTTGTGCTCGTGGTCGTTCCGATGGGGATTAATATATCTAAACGCGGAGCTTTTGCAGCCCTTGGACGCACCCTTATACTCACCATTGCCTATTATGTCATCCAATTCATGGGGCTTGCTTCTGGAAAACAAGACTATCTAGATCCGATTTTTGCTTCCTGGTGTGCCAATATTATTTTTGGCGGACTGGGTGGATTTCTGATGATGAGACTGAAATAAAAAAGTAGACAGTTAATTGGGAATAATAAAAAGCAAATGCGCTACATCCAAAAATAATTTATTTCAGTTCTCTATCCACTACGCACTCTTCCCTACTTTTACGTTCCTTCTTGCCAGCTAGAAAGATATTTTTTCTGCTCTTCGGTCAATTCATCAATTTGAATGCCCATGCTTTGAAGCTTGAGTTTGGCAACCCATGCATCAATTTCCTTGGGCACATCATAGACTTTTGCACTCAATTCTTTAGCATGCTTGATTGCATGTTCACAAGTAAGAGCTTGAGCAGAAAAACTCATATCCATCACAGAAGCAGGATGACCTTCAGCAGTGGAAAGATTGACTAAACGGCCTTCAGCAATTAAAAAAATCTTTCGGCCGTTGTTTAAAGCAAATTCATCCACATAATCTCTGACATTGCGTGTAATTTTTTTAGCTAATTTTTCAAGTGAAGGAATGTCAATTTCCACATTAAAATGACCAGAATTACAAAGAATGGCGCCTTCTTTCATCTTGAGAAAATGTTCTTTGCGCAGCACATGAATATCTCCTGTCAAAGTGCAGAATATATCTCCCAATTCCGCAGCCTTTTCCATTGGCATCACTTCAAAGCCATCCATGGCTGCTTCCAAAGCTCGAATCGGATCGATTTCAGTGACAATGACCTTCGCACCCATACCGCGTGCGCGCATCGCAAAACCTTTGCCGCACCATCCATAACCACCTGTTACCACAACTCTTCCTGCTAACAAAACATTTGTCGCACGAATAATGCCATCAAGTGTGGATTGACCCGTTCCATAACGATTATCAAAAAGATGTTTGGTATCTGCGTCGTTTACTGCCATCACAGGTATTTTTAAAGCACCGGCCTTTTCCATTGCTTTCAAGCGAATCACACCTGTTGTCGTCTCTTCCATACTGGCAATAATTCCAGAGATAAGATCTTTATGCGAGGAGTGAATTTCAGAAACAAGATCCGCACCATCATCCATGGTAATCACAGGACGATGTTCCAAAGCACTTGTTAGATGTGAATAATAAGTCTCTTTAGATTCTCCTTTAATGGCAAAAACAGGAATGCCAAAATCTTTTACCAAACTTGCAGCCACGTCATCCTGAGTACTTAAAGGATTAGAAGCACAAAGACAAAGATCTGCTCCTCCAGCTTGAAGTGTTCTGGCAAGATTGGCTGTCTCAGCTGTAACATGAAGACATGCTGACATTTTCAAACCTTTTAACGGTTTCTCTTTTAAAAATCTCTCTCTCACTAATCTTAAAACAGGCATGTCGCGCTCAGCCCATTCAATGCGTCTCTTGCCTTGTTCAGCCAAATTTAAATCTTTAACATCATATTTTTGTTTTTCTGTCATAACCGTTGTCATAGAGTAATCACCGCTTTCAGATTTGAGGATTCTAACCCTGCTTCTTTTCTTAAGGCGTCTGCTTTGTCTGTTTTTTCCCATGTGTAACTGGAAACCGTGCGGCCAAAATGGCCGTGACGCGCTGTTTCCTTGTAAATAGGTCGACGCAAATTGAGGCTATCAATAATGCCCTTGGGTGTTAAATGAAAATGTTTACGAATCAATTCTGTAATTTTGCTCTCAGAAATGCGGGCCGTTCCAAAACAATCTACTGAAATAGAAACAGGTTCAGCTACCCCAATCGCATAAGCTAATTGAACTTCACAACGATCCGCTAGTCCTGCTGCAACCACATTTTTAGCCACATACCGGGCTGCATACTGTGCACTTCGATCTACTTTTGTAGCATCTTTACCTGAAAAACATCCTCCTCCGTGTCGCCCCATTCCACCATACGTATCGACAATAATTTTTCGGCCTGTTACACCTGTATCACCTTGAGGGCCACCTACCACAAAACGCCCTGTTGGATTCACATGAAAAATTGTTTTCGAATCAAGAAAACGTGCTGGTACCACTGAACGAATCACTTTTTCAATCACGTCTTTTTGAATCGTTTCATACGAAACTTTTTCATCATGTTGTGTCGAAATGACAATGGTATGAACGCGTAAAGGAGCATCCCCTTCATACTCTACAGTGACTTGGCTTTTCGCATCAGGTCTTAGATAAGATAAAGTTTTGTTCTGACGAAGCTCTGTTAATTTTTCGATGAGTTGATGAGAAAGCATAATCGGAAGAGGCATTAGCTCTGTGGTTTCCCGACAGGCATAGCCAAACATCATTCCCTGATCTCCAGCTCCCATTTCCTTATAAAGTCCTTCGCCCTCGTTGACGCCTTGAGCAATATCTGGAGACTGTCTTTCTAAATGTGCTTGAATTTGGCATGTTTTATCATCAAAACCCAGGCCTTGCTCTGTATATCCAATTTCTCGAACAGTGTCTCGAATCACGCGTTCCACATCAATATCTGCTTTTGCTGTAACTTGTCCTGCAACGACCACACGATTGGTCATGACAAGTGTTTCAACTGCCACACGGGCATGTGAATCTTTTGCCAAATAAGCATCTAAAATTGCATCGGAGATTTGATCTGCTACTTTGTCGGGATGTCCCATTGATACTGATTCTGAGGTGAAAAGTTTCTTCTCTTTCATTACAAACTCCTTATTGTTTCTGATAAATCATATTTGCTTGTTTGTAGCTGTCCAAATCTCCAATATCCAACCAAAGCCCACGAATGATACAACCATAAACCGCCTGATGCACAGCCAACCATTCTAAAAAATGCCCTGGCGCATCAGGATTACCCCCCTCTTGGAGATAAACCTTCATCTTTTCTAAATCGCCAAGAGTATACCCATAGATCCCCATAGAAATCAAGTTTGTTGGTGGATTTTGAGGTTTTTCAAGAAAACGCTTAATTTGACCCTTTTCATCTAATTCAATCACACCAAACCGAGTTGCATCTTCTTTATTGGGCAGTTCAAAACAAGCAACACTTGTTCCTTTTTTATAAAAAGAAGAAACAAAATTTTTCAGACTAAAATCAAAGAGATTATCCCCTGCTAAAATTAAAACCTCTTCCGAAATATTTTGTTTTGAAACTGCAAAGAGAATATCGCCAATAGCCCCTAAACGGCGATCGTTCTCACGTGTCCCATCATTCAAAACAACACAGGGATTTTTATTTTTTTTATTCCATTCTACAAACTGAGGGTAGAATTTATCATTGGTCACAATACAAATTTCATTCACTTCTGGAATCTCTTGAACCTTTTCAAGAATATGGTTCAAGATCGGCTGATCTCCGACAGGTAAAAGCGGCTTGGGTTGATTTTGAGTCAAAGGATAAAGACGTGTCGCATATCCAGCTGCAAGAATAATCACCTTCATCCCACCACCTCCTTGTTCGCCAAAAGGCGAATCTCAAAGAGATTAGGTTGTCCAGAAACTATATTTTTACTGTTCGAGCCTGTCCCACAGGGACTGCAAAAGCCCGTCGAGAACGACTGCTTATAATATGATTTGAGTTTATAATTTATCTTCTCGACTCGTTTTTGACTCGCTCGAAGAATAAATTTGAAAGTTTTTGCACAGTCTACCAAGAAGGTGGTTGGGATCATCCCACCACCTGTTGTGGGCCCTACGGGCTCTGATAAAATCAGAACCACCTCCGGTGGAACAACAGGTGGTGGGATCATGCTTTTTTTCTCTTGCTTCTGTGAACACGCTCTTGATGAAGTTGAATCAGTTCTGGCGCTACTTCACTCAAAAATTTCCATGCTTTTTTCTCAATTTCTGCAGCTGAACTCAATTGAAGAACACTTTTAGCCAAACGCTGTGCATCAGGAAGATGTACCGAACGGATTGTTTTTTTTAATTCAGGAATAGTCGATGGACTTGTACTAAATTCATCCAATCCCATGCCTAAAAGAACTAAAGCGAGGGCCGGATCTCCCGCCATTTCACCACACATCCCAACCCAAAGACCTGCTTCATGAGCTGCTTTTATAACCGTTTGAATAAGCCTCAAAACACCCGGATGCGCAGGTTGATAAAGATGAGCTATTTTTTCATTTACCCGATCCACCGCTAAAGAATATTGAATCAAATCATTGGTTCCAATACTAAAAAAGTCTACATGCTTAGCCAAAAGATCCGCCGTCATCGCTGCCGAGGGAATCTCTATCATTGCCCCTACTTCCATATCTGGATTAAAAGCAATTCCCCCTTTACGCAATTCATCTTTGACCTCTGAAAGCACCTCATTGGCCCTAATCAGCTCATCAACCCCTGAAATCATGGGATACATCAATTTAATATTTTTGAACGTGCTGGCTCTTAAAATGGCTCTTAACTGCACTTTAAAAATATCCAATCTCTCTAAGCAAAAGCGAATTGCTCTCCATCCCAAAAACGGATTCATCTCTTTTGGGACTTCAAGATGAGACAAAAATTTATCACCACCTAAATCCAATGTTCGAATAATAACATCATGGGGCATCACCTTCTCAGCAACATCTCGATAGGCATTGTAATGTTCTTCTTCTGTTGGTAAATCCATTCGATTCATGTAAAAAAATTCTGTACGATAAAGCCCTACTCCTTCTGCTCCATGAGAAACAACAGAATTAATATCCTCCGGCATTTCAATATTGGCCGCCAAGCAAACACGATGACCATCCAAAGTTTCGGCTGGGGAATCTTTTAAAACAGCTAATTTATTTTCGAAAATAAGAACGCGTTCACGCTCTTGTTTATATGTTTTTAATGTCTCTTTGGAGGGATTGACAATGATGATACCACGATTACCATCAAGAATAATCGTTTCACCTGCAGATAGTTTAGAGCTGATATCGTGTAGTCCCACAACTGCTGGAATATCCAAGGACCTCGCCATAATCGCAGTATGACTGGTTCTGCTACCCACATCCGTGGCAAATCCAATCACACGTTCTTTATGCATTAAAGCCGTATCGGAAGGAGAAAGATCGTAGGCAATGACAATCACTTCTTCAGAGAGATTCGCTAAATCTTCCCTTTTTTTACCCGTCAAATTGTGAACCACTCTGCGACCCACATCTCGAATATCGCTAGAGCGCTCTTTTAAATATTCATCATTAATTTGTGAAAAAATTTCCGAATATTTTTGAATGACTTGCTGAAAAATATATTCTACATTCTTGCGCTCTTTCTCAAGACGCTTAATCACTTCTTCAATCAAAGCACGATCTTCTAATACCATCAAATGAGCATTAAAAATCTCTGCATGCTCGACTCCCAACTTTTCAGAAATTTGCTTTTGAATGGCCAAAATTTCTCGACGGGTTGAAATCAAAGCATCTTCAAAACGAGCTATTTCTTTTGGGAGCTCTTCTTGCTTAATAGGCCGAGCCAAAACCACTTCTTCTTGGCTATCAAAAATAAAGACCTTGCCAATGGCAATGCCGGGAGAAACTGGGATACCACGATAGCTTTTTTCTTTCATAAACTCTTAGCCTTTTGTCCTACTTTTATGCTTCTCCAAACTTACTCATAAACAATTCTTCTAAAGCTTTCACCGCTTCTTGAGCATCTGCACCTTTGGCAATAATCTTAATCTTTGACCCTTTGGAAGCCGCAAGCATCATGACACCCATGATGCTTTTGCCATTGACCCTTTCACCATCTTTCTCAAGAAAAATTTCCGAACGAAATTGATTTGCTACTTTCACAACAGAAGCTGCAGGCCTGGCATGAAGTCCAAGTTCATTTTGGACAATGACATCCTTTGAAAAATCCGTTTGTGTTATGTTTTTTCCGATCATTATTTCCTCTACTTCCATCATTGCCTCCCCTCATATTTCAAACGGGAGCTTCAAATATTTTTTGGATCTTTCGAAGATGTTGTTTTCATTCCTCGAATTAATTCTTCGTTTAAATCACGACTGGCATGATGCCCCATTTTTCTCAATCGATGATTCAAAGCAGCTACCTCTACCAACAAAGCTAAATCCCGTCCAGGTCGAACAGGAATCAGCACATAGGGCAAATTTACATCAAACAATTTAAAAAATTGATCGTCTAAACCTAAACGGTCGTACTCTTTCTTCGCATCCCATTCTTCAAGATTAACAACCATTTCTATTTCTTTTTCCTGCATGACACAACCTGCACCAAAAAGAGTTTGAACATTGATAATACCCAAACCCCTCACTTCCAAATGATGCCTTAAGAGCGGGTCTCCCGTTCCAATCAACTTTCCACCTGCTGTATATCTGACTCGAACAATATCATCAGAAATCAGTCGATGCCCACGCTCAATCAAACCCAAAGAACATTCGCTTTTTCCGACACCACTTAAACCACGAATCAAAACTCCAACTCCATAGACTTCAACAAGATCTGCATTGATCGTCAGAGTTGCAGCAAAAATATCCTCTAGGAAAAGTGTGGCTTTATTCACCAACACCATGGTCACCAAGGGAGACCGAAAAAGAGGAATTTTTCGCTTTTCAGCTTCTTCAATAAGCTCTTGAGGGGGAAGGAGACGCCGAGACACAATACAGCAAGGAATATTCTGTTCAAGAAGTTCTATAATTCTGGCGCGGCGAAGTTCTGGACTCATCGTCCTTAAATAAATTAACTCCACCTTACCCAAAACCTGGACCCTGGATCTTGCAAAATAATCAAAATAACCAGAAAGTGCCAACCCAGGACGATTTACTTCAGCAACTTTAATCTTACGCTTCAGCCCCTTTTCACCTGCAACCAGGCGTAGACGCAAAATGTCCTTTGTCTTGGTATAAAAATCTTGAACACTGAGCCCTTTTTCCAATCATCCCCCACACATCGTTATGGCTCAATCAAACCAAAATGACCATCTTTCATTTTATAAACCACGCTCACTCGATTTGTTTCAGCATTAAAAAAAACAAGAAAAGCATCATCCGACAATTTCAACTGCATCATCGCCTCATTGGCATCCATCGGTTTAGGCGCAAATTTTCGAGTTCGAACCAATTGAGGTTTCTCCTCATCATCGTCCTTATCCACAACCGGCCGAGACGCTTCAGCCCTCTCTTCTAACGTGGAAAGCCTAACTCTTTTGCGATGGGCCTGCAGCTTATCCTTAAGTTTTTTCAACTGGCGACTTAATTTATCCAAAACAAGATCAATGGATGCCATTAAATCTTCCGATTTGTCAGCCGCACGAATTTTCTGATGATTCACATGAACAATAATTTCAACTTTATGGTTAAAGCGTTCTGAATCGATAATAACATGAACACTTGTTACCTTCGGAATATTCCGAATAGTTCTCTCAAGCTTCTTTTCAACATAAGATTTTGCCTTAGACTCTATGTATTCATGACGACCTGTAAAAATAATATCCAAGGGGAAACCCCTCCTTTCAAAATAAAAAAGAAATGAACTTCTTTTTGTAGGTCCATCATCAACAACTATTTACAGAACAATGGCCTGTTTATAACATATTCAAAGAGAGCAAGTTAAGAAGGTTTCATTCTTCAGAACTTCGCAGTGATTTTATAGGAAAAGAGGCGGGACGTCAATAAAGAACGCTTGAAAGGCGTATTCTTCTATTTTGTTCTAAAATGATTCTTCATTTTGAACAATTTTTTTCTCACAAAAATGCTTAAAACAGAAATACTGGATCCAAAAATCAGCCAAAAGAGAGAACGAGGAAGCCACTCTGAAAAAACTTCAAAAAATCTTGTATATAAATCGATCACTAAAAAGACAACTCCAAAGTTAAAAAACAATCTTCTTTCTTGCCTTATTCCTAACCACATAAAAAAAACACATACTCCCGTCATCAAAATAATAAACCAAATCGGACCTATATCAGGACCTTTACTCCAAACCCATTCGTGATCAAAGTTATATCCCCAAATAGATAGGATCAACAGTGCATTAAACAGAGTCACACATCCCATGACTTCAAAGGGTTGTTTTAAATCAGCTTTTCCATACTTGCATATCCAATGCCCTATATAAATGGATAACCCTCCAATGGGTAAAAAGAGAAGCGGGTCTTTCATATAAAGCCAATAACAACCCATTCCATAACCTGTTGCCCCTCCTAGCCAATTTAAAAGCCCAAATAAACCTATATACATGAAGGTTTTAAAACTTTTCTGATAGCTTACACACAAAGTTATAATTGAAAAGATGCATAGCGAAGAGCGAAACATATCTTGATGGATCAACCAAACTGGAATCGAGAAAATAGTGTAGGCTAAGATAATTAAAGAAAAAACCAACAAACCTTTGGCATTTGCTTCTTTCTTTTGTCTATACATTAGGGAAAAAGAAGCTGCAGTTAATAAACTCATCAATATGGACTTCACCCATCCAGGGGAATTCAAAAGAAGATAAAAGGCTCTTTTGATAAATCCAAAATTAAAATATTTCCAAATCTGATAATCCGAAACAAAAAAACTGATTCCTGTTACAACTGCTACAATCCCAAACCATTCCAAATTTTTCTTCCAACGTCTCAGTTTAATTTCTTGCTGCTTTAACTCAATCAACTCTTCAATTCGATTCACCTGGCTTGCGTAATATTTCTTAATTTCTTGAACATCTTGCATACGCGAAGAAATATTTTCAAAGTCGCTCACCATAAATTGATACTGGATCAATTTTTTCTTCAATTCTTTAAGTTTGAGATTTTGGAATTCTATATCCATAAGGATTGTATCCTCCACATCAAAATATTTTTTGATAGACTAACTGGAAACTAGACCGCTTCTACTAACATAAGTATCCCATAATCATATTCCACATGAGCACAGCACTAGAAATAATAACCATGGTTACAATACCTACAATATAGATTCCTTTAGATGTTCTTGTTACTCTTCTTCTTATCAAAAGGGCAATTACTTGATAGGGAACTCTTCACTTCAAATTTCCAAAAAATTAATGTAATAACCCCACCAGCTAGATAAAAGTAAAAATGATCAGCTGTTAATAGACCACCGTACGATTGCCCGAATAATCCACAATGCGTATTCAATGAGACGGTAAAAATAGCTACTACAAAACCTACTACTGGTAACAGCAAAAAGATCTTCTTCTTATTCTTAAAAGATAATAGGACTAGATATAAAAAACTTAAAAAAAAGGCATAGCTGCCATAACCTGTACCATCAAAATATCCACTGAAAAGTATATCTAAAACTCCGCCTATATTTTCCAATAGAAAAGAACCAATAACAAATATCAAGATTTCAATTAATCATTCACGGTGTCTTTTCTATCTTTAGACCCTAGATTTGCTTATTATGATTATGATTCATCTCTTTTATCTTTAAAAAAATGACTCCCGTGATAAAACCAATTCCGCCCCAACATAAAACATTAATCATAAAAATCCATGGGTATATCCAACCTAACATATCGTAAACAATTTTCCCGCTTGGCGTAACCGCATGAGGATATAGTCTTAAAAAAATACTTGGCCAGAAAGCTATGTAAAATAAAGTATTTGTCACGCTTCTTACATGGTCATTGCCAAAATCTTGGAACGATAGGAATATGAATATAGCGGTCAAAATTAAACAAAAAAATATGAAAATTAATGTCGTACACAATAAGTATTTTTTTGCTTTCACGATAACACTCCGATGTTAAGTTTTGTCTTAAGAAACTAGAGACTTAAAATTCATCCGTAACTCCAGCAAGATTTCGAAAGAGTTCTTGTGCAATTGCACGCCTCACTCGAGAATTCCAAGGATGACGCGCAGGCTTATCCCATTTCCCAGGATTTTTATTCAATCTCTTAAGATCATAGTATAGTTTCTCATGACACCTACGAATACATTCTTTATATTGTTCTTTTGACAGTTTACATGAATTTTTGATCTCTCTGCATTCTGCAAAGCATCTATCGTGATCTTTAAACTTTTCATCCATACTATCTGCAGGAGGATGCATAGTCATTTCCCACTCACTTACATCTTCATAACTCTGTTCTTCGCCTGCACTCCAATCAGGGCCACCCCAATCCTCATAAAATTTAAATAATCCCCAGGGATCCACCCAATTAATCGGATTATCATGGACGTACAAATAAATATTTATTCCTCCTGCAAAACCGATTGGATCCCTAGATATGAATCGACCTACAGAAGAATCATAATATCTTGCGCGATAATAGTAGAGTCCTACTTCTAAATCATATTCTCGGCCTGTAAAGAAATATGGATTCTTCACTTGTGATGAATTTGTAGCAGTACCATCTGGTTTTATAATAGCTGGAATACCATAAGAACTGTAACGATAATTTTCTACGATAGCATTAGAAGAGTCTGTGATTGTAGTGATGCTTCCTAATCCATCTGCATGGT
>JAYRIK010000225.1:0-17046 GCA_041906865.1 Candidatus Auribacterota bacterium | reverse complement strand
ATTATTCTTTTTAAAACCACGTCAAGGTTATGAAAATTTTTCACATTTACATCAAACGACCGATGGACAAGACATTCCGCTACATGCTGAAGCTCATTTTGGGCATAACCAAACTAGAGTGGGTCCTGAACAAGAACAAAATATCTATATTGCAAGTCCTGCCTTTGATCGAAAGACTCCAGGTGAGAAATTAGAGCTCATTGGCCATGAACTTGTACATTTGGTTTTGGGTCGTGGAGACAAGGTCCATGATTTAGCTAAAGATGTAGGAGTTGCTTTAAGTCTGGCCTATGACAAAAAGCACTCTGATTTAAAGGCAGTTCAAAAGAGAATGAAGCAGTTTTTTGAATTAAAGAAAGCTTTACTCGATGCTCTTGAAACCTCTAATCAACCTGAGGCCCAAAAAATTTATCAAGAATGGTCTCAAGTCATAGAAGAATTGGCTCCTGATGTTCAAAAGATTTCCTCCAGCACACTTGAACTTTTACTCCATGGAATGATTCAAGACCCTCAAGTCGATTACAAGGCTCTTGTGACTGAAATGCGAGAACTGGGCAGCAAAGAATTTCCTGATGCTGTACAAGCAACGATTCGTGAAGGCGTGGAAGAAGTAGTCACAGAGCTTTTTGATGATGAAGCTGAGTGGGCAAAATGGCGCACAAAAATGCTAGAGAGCATAAACCCTAATTCACTGCCTCGCTTTTTACCTCCCGAATATTTTGAACCTCAAAATTTTCAGGACAAGAGAGAATATCTCTTGGGAATGCTTACTGCTTTAACGGAATTTTCAAACTCTGACGGATCATGTGATAGAAGAACCAAAAAAGTGCAGTTGAAGCTTCAAAACAGTTTATCTGAAATTAAAATCACTCTAAAGCATGAACTCGTTCATTGGTTGGCGGACCAGGGTGTGCTCAAAATTGATGGGGCTTGGGAATTTACAACATTTGCATCGGAAATCGTCGATAAAATTATTCATTTTGATCCGGGAAATATTGCGGCCGGAGAAAAAGATTTTGTCCTGCAATCTCATGAAAGTCCCTCAGAAGAAATAGCATCAAAAAAAGCCCTTTATTTAAAGGGCAAAGAGCTCTATCAAACAAAAGGATATCTGGTTTTTCAGCTAACGCCTCAACGTGCTGGAGAGGGGGTTGAATATTTTTCGATTGATCGTTGGGTTGAAGAGGTAATGAAGGTTTATAAAGATTTAGGATTGCCTACTGACATGCTTGAGATTTATTTAGCTTTTTCGAAACATCCTCCCAAAAATCACTTCGAAGCACAAAAATACGAAAGCGTGAGATATGCTGTTCAAGCAAAAGTTGGAACTCTTTTTGCAGGTGTTTTAGTGGCTCAATATGAAAAAACAAAAGTCCATCCAATTCGAAGTTTAAAAGATTATTTTGATCAATTGCATGAGGTTTTTGGAGCAAGGTCCCGTGAAGACGAAGAATGGGTAGATCAAACGTTGATTCCAAAACTCAAAACATTTGTCGGGGCCATGTTTGGAAGTCAGGTTGCGTTTG
The DNA here is from genome assembly GCA_041906865.1 of Candidatus Auribacterota bacterium. Classification (GTDB taxonomy): domain Bacteria; phylum Auribacterota; class JACPWU01; order JACPWU01; family JACPWU01; genus CAZXEQ01. The sequence continues at coordinate 15,520 of JAYRIK010000225.1, read as the reverse complement.
AAGCTTCAGAAAATGTAGATGAACTTGGGCTATGGAAATATAAAAAGAAAGATGCCTTTAGTTCGGCTGTGGAATATTGGCGACGGGCTCTTTACCCCGCGCGAGGCATCGATACAACCGATGCGCGAAAAGAGGTTGAGGAAAGGGCTTTTGGGTATCTAATATTGGCTGAATACCGAGCCAAACATCGACCGTCTGAGACGTTTGATCATGCCCACGAGACTGATTTGAAAGATGATGCATTTCAAAGTCTGTGGGAATTTATGTTGATTCCTTCGAGTGTAGATCAAGGACATCGCGGGATAATGACGTCCGTCAGTACGCCCGGAAATGCTCAATATCAAGGCATTCCTCTCACAATACGAAAGACCTTCGAATCCATTTTTGATTTTGGAAGTCCTGAAATTGAAAAACAAGTATTGCACTCTTATCCTATTCATCTTCAATATATTTGCGCCATTTTGAAGATCTGGAGCCGTTATTCAGGACAGGTTAATGAAAAATTTGATGATATAGGGATCGAGCCTGGAAGTGAGTTAGAGAAGGCCCTTGTTGAAACTTATGAAAAAGGATGGAAGCGTGTTTTCTTTGACGTTTCAAATTTGAATGAAGAGGCGCTTTTCAAAATTGTGAAGGAGGAAATTTATCCTACTTATAAAAAACTTTATGACTTGGCCAAAAAAGAAGCGGAAGAGAAAAAAGCTAGAGAAGAGAAAGAAAGAATAGTGCCTTCGTTAGCAGGAACACCCTCACCCAGCCTCCCCCACAAAGGGGTTGCAAAAGGCCTGTCCCCTCAAGGGAGAGGAGATAAAACAGGGCAAGCTACCCAAGGAAATCAATCACAAGCTGGTCATGGGGCTGGGCAGACTGGACAAACTGGGCAAGGTTCATCCGCAGCAGGAGGGCAAATTGGACAACCAGGGATGCCAGGACGACCTTCTTTAAATTCCCCTCCCTTGACGGGAGGGGCTGGGGAGGGTGATAAAAATTTGGCAGGTGGCCAAGGTTCAGAGCAAGGTGCAGCAGATGCTCAAGGTCAAGGTACTCAAGTAGGACAAGGAACGCCTGTTGCAGGACAAGCTGGACAACAAGGTATAACTGCTCAACCGGGGCAAAACGGACAAGGACAAACAGGTGCGCCCGCTCAGGAAAATACTGGGGGACAGAATCCACAACAAGGATTAGGACAAGGAGTCCAGCAACCCGGGACTACACCCAATACAAACACTCAGGGACAACCGATACCTACCGCAGGTGTAAATCCTATTCCATCAGAAGGAGAAGGAGTTCCAGGAAAGCCTTCCAAGACTGCTGGTGGTCGTGGTTCATCACAAAACTCTCAAGCCTCGGCAGTCTCTAAACTTAAACCGCCTGATTCAGCTACAACATTAGGAAGTATTTTAGGAGATCAAAATTCTGCAGCAAGTCAAAAATATGTGCGAACAGCACTTCCACAGGTTAGAGATGCTGTAGATGCTGAAGCCTTGGCACGTTTGGATGAAGAACGTCGACTTGCCCTGACTGGCTTAACAAAAGAAGAGCTAAAGATTTATGAAGCTTGGAAACGCCAATTGCCCGAGCGATTGGTTCGAGATGCGAAGCAGGCATTCTCACAGTTTTTAAGAAAGTATTTAGGGAGGAAATTTAAATCCACTGATGATCTTTCGGGACTTTGGATGAATGTTGTAGCCATTGCTATGGGCGAAGAAGGGGCAGCCCTCATTGAAAAAAAACGCCCTTTCCCGGTCAAGATTGCCTTTGTCTTAGATAAAAGTGGAAGCATGGGACAACACCCCGAACGGATTCTTTGGGCCCGGTTGATGGTCATGCTTTTTTTAGAGGTAATGATCGACTTGAATGCAGAGTGTGAGGGTTTGTTTCAATTTGAACAAATTATTTATGACACTCAAATTCGAAGACATGGAACTTTTAAGCAAAGCCTTAATGCAAAACCAGGGAATAAAGCCCGCATTGTTTATGACACACTTCAGGCCATGGAACCGGGAGGCGGCACTGATGATCGCACCGCTTTTGCTACAGGCATTCGAGAGTTGGTTCAAGAGGCTGAAAAAGGAGATGAGCCTGGGATTCATATTATTCTAGCAATTGGAGACGGGAACTTTGGAAAGAATCCAGATATTGAAAATCTCGTAAAAAAGGCTGAAAGAAAAAATGTTTTTACAAGACTAATCAGTGTAGGGGATAAAGAAGCCAATCAAAGCGTGGTCAACACCGTCGGCGAAGAAAGAGCCATAATTCCCGAAGATGGATGTTTAGAAACGGTTCCAGCCCTTTGCTGGGAAGCTTTTCTAGATATCTTTCAAGAAGTCACAGGTCAACCTGTCCGTGATATGGCGGCTTATTTGAATGAAAAAAGTCAAAGTGAAATTAATCCTCAGCTCAAACGGGTTCTTAAAAATGCCAGTGGAAAAGATTTTTATTTTCTTCAAGGGTGGCGTGAAGAAAGTCAGTCTGAGGAAGGCCGTGTTGGAACCCTTTTAGAAACATTGCCTTGGATAGAGTGGGACGAGATTGACAGTGTCTTTAGAAAACCAGGCATGGGTTTATTTGACATTGCCTCTTTAAAAACTGCCACAGGGAAAACGCTGTTTCAAAGAGTAGAGGGAGAAAGGAATTATTACGTCTTTGATTCTTCAATCACGCTAGAAGATTTTAAAAATGATGAGCATGAACAGGCCTTAAAAGAATTATTTAAAAAATATCAAACCCAATTAGGCCAAAGAAAAAATTATCCTGAGTTGTTAAAAAGTGCTTTAACGGATTTAAAGACAACTTTTCCTGATATTCAAAATTATCATATTGTCCTTGTGCGCAATGTCGACTTCTCCGGGCATTATAGCTACAAGCGCGGTGGCCGTATTTACATGCCCCTGGATTATTTGGAGATGGTAGAGGAGGAACCGGGTCTCGCCAAAATAAGGATTCAAGATTTTATTCTCCACGAATATTTGAGGTGTTTACTAGAACGTTCTCGGCTGTCTGAGCCCGAGCTCTCCGAAAGAGAAAAAGCGGTAATGGACGAATTAAGCGCTTTTCCAAAAGAGCTTTCAGACCATGACCGGGTCATTGCTTACACAAAAAAGCTGGATAAAGAACAGGAAAAGCTAACCAAAGATCAAAAGGGTATTTTTGAAAGCATTGAGCAAAAATATCGAGAATGGCCCCGACATACAGGCTATCGACATTTCTTTTATCAAAGAGAGAATGGAAAAGATTATCTCATTTATCGACGTGGTTCGACCGAATATCGATGGGAAAGAGGTGTTGGAAAAATTCAAGTTCCTCAAACGGTTACTGTGGATGATGATGATAATGAATTTTATGTTTTGAACATCTTACAGGAAATGTATTCACAAGAAATGGAATACACATCTTATACGGCAGACGGGCAATTTTATATTCGTAAAAGATTAGATGGTTCCGTAGAGGTGAATCGAAGAGGCCTTGGTGGTCGTTGGCCAGACCAACCTTGGGTTGTTTTGAGAGAAAATGACACGGATATCGATCTAGAGGGTGTTTCTGGACGATTCATTTATGATATTGCTCAAGATCGAGTCAGACTTGTCGAAATTTCAAGCGGGAAAGAGCCAAAGACCATATTTGATCTTAAAATTGAAAATGTCAAAGACATCAAAGCGGATCGCGTATTGGTTTTAAAAGGTGAACCGGGTTTAGGAAAAGATGAAATTCTTCAGGCCACTGCACATTTGCTGGGAGAAGAAGTTTGGTATTTGGTCGGGCATGAAGATGTTACTGAACAAGACATTGTCTGCCGTCAAGTGTTGACTGAAAGGGGTAGTGAGTACGTTTATTCGACGCTAAATTATGTCCAACATAATGGCGGTATTGTTGTCATTAGTGAGGGGCAATATATCCCTGCCGAGGCCTTCGGTGCTTTAAAACAGGGGATTGCAGATGGGACGCATGGAAGGTTGGGATTAGACCAAGCGGGGAACCCTGAAACAAAGTCCTATAAAAATCACCCTCGTGCCCGCTTGGTTATGACCACAAACATCAAACGAACGGGTATTAAAATTGAAGGCATTACGGATCAGGCGATTCTTGACCGCCTAGAAGTTCTTGAATTTGTTTGGAAAAATCCTCAAGAAGAATCGGATCTCCAGTATCATCTTGCGTTAGAAAAGCTTTATCAGCTTCGCCCAGATTTAAAAGGCGAGGATTTGGAAAAAGAAAAACGAAGAATATTATCCATGGCCAGGGGTCTCATGGATGTGATTTGGCATTTACGGCTTGAATTTATGGGCTACAATGCTGAGGAACAAAAGGCACTCACTGAAAATAATTTTCAGCATTGGGGAGAATATTTAAAAGACGACACCTTTCAAAGGGGGCGTCTCGATGGAGCCGGAAAATTAGTCATGCCTCGAAATAGGGCAACGATGCCCAGACGGGCGCCTTCTCCTCGTGTCGTTCAAGCCATCCTTCAATTTGCCATTATGTTCCCGAAAACTTGGCAGACATTATCGACGGATGTCATTCAGACATTTTTCAATTTTGAAGCGAATAAAATGGACGATGTTGAGCGCAAAAGACAAATGGAGTTTGTCGAGCGGCGTTTTGCAAGCGGGAAATATCAGCTCGACGGGCAGGAAAAGAATTTTAAAAATCAAAGTCATATTCCTCCGGTTATTTTGAACGAAGCAAGTTTTACTTGGGATGATCAAGGATATTTAATCGTCAAACCAGACCCTGTAAGCCCCGATGGTCGAGCGCCTCCGACGGAATTCTGGGAAACGCTTCGTATTAAAGTTCATTCCTCTGCCCAAAATCATCTTCCAGATGAAATCAAAAAATGGATTTCCATCGGGAATGGGAAAAATTCAAATCTTTTATATCGATTCTTGCAATTAGAACAATTAGACATGAATATCATGCTCATTGGTCCTCAAGGCACAGGAAAATCTACCTTAGCCACAGGTGTTGCCAAACTCTTAAGCGGTCCAGATTTGGAATCTTATCCTCTTACGCAAGGGACACGATTAAGCGAGCTTGTGCAAACTCCTGAGCTGAAGACGCGAGATGGAATCAGCACGGTATATTATCGCTACGGGCCTGTCACCCGAAGCGCACAAAAAGGTAAAAGAGTTGTCTTAAGTGAATTAACGCAAGGAAGGCCAGGTGTTCTTGCCGGTTTGAACGAAGTGCTTCAAAGACGCAGGGTTTCTCTTTATGAAGGAATAATTCAAGGCGAAGAGGGCTTTGGATTTATTTTTGATGCCAATACGCCCGGAGGCCCTTTTAAAGTCGAGGCGCCTTCAGATGAATTTATTGAACGATGTGTCGTTCTGCGTGTTGATCCGTTGCCTGCTGAGGAAATGCACGAATTTTTAATCGACTTAAAAGATACACAAGGCCGTGAGGTTAATCCATCCATTATCGGAAAGAAAAAGATTGTTAACCCTGCCACTGGCGAAATTGGAAAAATTGTCGTTGATGGACAATCGGAAGACCGCTATTTAGGTTTGGTCGGTGTGTATCAATATTTAAGAGCTGTCGTTTCAGCTCATCCGGACGACCCTCTTTTAAGGCGCCTCCCTGGCTTTCGCGTTCTTGAAGCCCTTATTCCTCGTATTCGTGATTACTGGAGTGAGCCTGTGACAGCGTCAGAAAAATCTGACCCAAAATTTTATCAGAAGAAATTATTTAAACACTTTAAAACCTTCTTTGAACAATCCGCTCGAGATGAGGAAAGAAAATTTGAAATTGCGAATCTTCTAAAGAATGCTTTTGAACAATCTGGGCTTTGGAGTGATGTGCCCAACGAAGATGGGGTTTTAAAATATTTGGAAGGGGAAGACATGGTTATTTCAAAGCTCCCCATTATTCGAAAACCTAAAACCGACCAAGAAAAATTGGATCGAGCTTTGACTTATATCCAGCAAGTCACGCGAGGGAAGGGAGTGGAAAAGTTTATTAAAGAAATAGAAGATGCTGTAAATGAACTGGCCCTTGACCATGATCGATGGGGACAAGTGGCATCAACGCGAGAACACTTACAAAAACTTTATATGCTGCGCGAAATTTGGCAAATCCTTCATTTGATTGAGGAGAAAAGAGGACGGGGGCAAGGCATTCGCCAGCATCTTCCTAAAAATTATGATGCCATTAGACGCATTCGAGAAAAGATTCAAGCCCGAATCATTGTTGAAGAGAATTGGCCGCAGTCTTTCTTTTTAGAAAACTCTAGTGCAAATGACAATAGGGATTATGACACAGCTTGGAAAGAATTAGAGGAAAGAGTCAAAATCCTTCCAATTTATGGCCCTCAAAGCAGAGGGATTGTATTTAATGACACCGAAATGGATGATTTTTTGATTAAACTTTTTGCCAATCGAGGAGATAACGAATATGTCCAAAAAATTCTAAAGAGATTGCGGGAAAAGATCAAACCGTCCTTGGAAGCAATTCAGTCAAAAGAGAAACCACTGCATGAAAAGGGCCCTCATCTTTTTATTTTAGAAGTGCTTTTGAAAAATTTGCGTACCCTAGGAGAAGACCAGGATGAATTTGGGAATCTGATTTCCAAAGAAGTTCTAGCCTTAAAAAATGCCTTAAATCAAGGCCCATTACCTTTAGCTGAGCGGGACAAAATTTTTCCTTCTGCTGAGCCTAGAGATTTTGAACAGAATGCTGGCAGAGTCATGAAAGATTTTTATGAGTGGTTTGGTCAAACAAATGAATTTTTAAAAAAATTAAAATTTAATAGAGAACTCTTGCTTTTAGATAGCATTCAACAAATCTTAAACATTTTAAAAGGTTCTTCTGACGGTGAGAATAAAGAAAAATTCTTGGAATTTCTTTCTCAATCAGAAAATAAGCTTCCGATTATTTATCTGAATGCAATTGCCACTGGCACTTCTTGTGCGGCGATTAAAGATGCTCAGTTTTATTTTGACATAGCCAAAGGAATTCACGAAATCTGGCATATTGTTCAATCCTATCGCGTTCAAAAAGCGATGAAGCCGAATACAGCATTAGATAGAGAACAATTGCTAAAAATCATTTCGGGAAATACAGTTTTACAAAAGGCCGTTGCTGACGCCCTTGGCTCTGATGCCGAGCAATTTTTTGCTCTTTTAGACAGGGAATTAGCTGAGAAAGATGTGGAAGTTGAAAGTCCAAGCTCCGAAACAAGAGATAACTCCCAAAAATTTACAACTAAGCTGATGTCTATTTCCGTGCCCAAAATCGTGAGTTCTTACAGTCAATTTCAGCATGAAATAGATCTTGAAGGTTCTGCTGAAAAGGTGAGTTGTGCTGCTTGGTCCCCAGATAATAAGAGAGTAGCTTTTGGGTGTGGCGAGGGGATGGTGCATATTTGGGAAAACAATAATGGAACTTGGGCAAAGATTTTACAATTCAAGGCCCACAACGATATTGTTAATTCTATTGCCTGGTCCCCGGACGGAACAAAGATTGCTTCGGGATCTAATGATCGAACTTTGCGAGTTTGGGAAGAAAATAAGAAGGGTCAAAACTCCATAACACTATCTCATCCAAATGAAGTGAAGTCTGTTGCTTGGTCTCCAGATGGGACAAAAATTGTTTCTGGATCGTCAGATAATATTGTAAGAATTTGGGAGGAGAAAAAAGATTGGAAAGATCCTATAGCACTTGAAGGCCATACAAATTTAGTGGCGTGTGTAAGTTGGTCGCCCGATGGAACAAAAATTATTTCTGGGTCATACGATCAAACTTTACGAATTTGGGAGGAGAAAAAAGATTGGAAAGATCCTATAATACTTGAAGGCCACACAAGTTTAGTGACATCTGTGAGTTGGTCTCCAGACGGAGAAAGAATTGTTTCTGGATCTGGAGACAATACTTTACGGGTTTGGGAAAAGAAAAAGAATTGGAAAGACTCTGTAAAGATTGAAGGTCCCACTCATATGGTGGTATCGGTTGCGTGGTCCCCTGATGGGACAAGGATTGCTTCTGGATGCTATGGCTACAATTTCTATATTTGGAGTGAGCAGGGATCCACGTGGTTAAGTTTTACTCATCGTCATACAAGTCCAGTATTGTCTGTTGCCTGGTCACCAGATGGGGAAAGAATAGCATTTGGATCTTTCGACAAGAAGCTGCGAATTTGGTCTGGACTGGGACCCAGGACTACGAGAGAGATCGAAATTTGGGAATTTAGAAAAGAAGCAGGAGTAAAACTAGAAAATCCTCCATCAGAATTCAGAGAATTTGAATTAGTTCGAGATCATTCTTATGATGACGACATTAAATGCGTTATTTCTCCCAATGGCACTCAGTTTGCAGCCGCCACGAAATCAGGAAGAATCCGAATACGAGATATAAAATCCGGCCATTTTATCAAACAATTGATAGATCCTTCTTTACCCGGTGGAAATAATCCTCTCAATGGAACAGCTCATCCAGGGGAGGTGACCGCCATGGCGTTTACGGGGGATGGCAAAAAACTGGCCTCTGTTTGCGGAGCGATTCTTAAGCTTTGGAATGTAGAAACAGGTGACGTAACAACTTTTACGGATGCTGGGGATAGATCTCCAGAGTCTGGTACAAATCTCATAAGCTATGTCGGAGCAGATATTGTTGCGATGGATATTTCTGAGGACGGATCAAAAATTGCAACAACCCATAAAGATGGAAGATTAAGGATTTGGAATGCTCAGACAGGCGGCGTGGTGTCGCGCTATAAAGTTTCTGCTGAAGGAGGTCAGGTTGTCTTTGATCGGAATAAAGAATGCAACTACTCTGATAGAAGAACAATTCATTATTTGTCCTATATTATGCCTGGGTCAAATAAAGTCACTCAACTAGAATTTTCAAAAGATGATGCAATATTTGTTGCAGGCTATGCAAATGGTGATGTTGGAGTTTTTCAGTATGGTCGATCGGGCATAAATGTTTATTTGGATATTGTTCTAAAAGACACCAAAAATAATTTAAATAAAGCCCACGTTGGATCTATTCAAGATGTAGCTATTTCTCCCGATGGAACACTTTTAGCGACCATTGGTAATCCTGACGAAAATATCAAAATTTGGGATACGCGAACGAATGCCTTGCTTCAAGAAATTGAGCATGACAGAAATGTAAAATATATTTCTTTCAGTGATGATGGAACGCTTCTTTCGGGGAACGAAAAGGGCGTCAAAATATGGAAAATGAAAGGGGTAGTGAAAAAAGAAGCAGGAAGCAAGAGGCAGGAAGCAGGAGAAGAGCGAGAAGAAACAAAAGCTCTTACTAATGCTGACACGCAAAGCACCAAGAGCCCATCCGAAATCGACCAAAAAATTCTAGCCATGATTCCAGGCCTCATTGCAAAACTAGACCGTGTAGATGAAAAAGTTTGGCGGGAAGCAGCGCAAACTTTATCAGAAATTGCAAAAGCTAGACCCGGGTTAATGACGCAAACAGTGGTTGATGCTCTTTCTAAAACTTTAAATACGATTTCATACCAATATGATGATGGTAGTAATAGAGATGTCCCCGAAGCTCTAATGGATCCACTTATTACTGAAGCTTTGACAGAGATTGCCAAAGTTCAACCAGATCTAAATTTTACAAGATTTGTTGATAAGCTTTTTCAGATGTTGAAATCTTCAGAAGAAAAATACTATTCAAATTCGATTAGAGCCCTAAAAGAAATGACAGCAATTCATTCTAAACTTACAGAGAAAATTAAACGTGAGATAGAAAATCTGCTTGATAAGGATTTAGACCCTGATACGAGCATAGATCGCGGGGTACATGTTGTACATGTAAGATTTTTAAAGAAGGGTGTACTTGCTTTTTCAGAATTAGCAAATCCAAAAATTGTTGGTCAGATTTATAAGTATTTACAAACTCCTACCGATGTCGATCAAGTCTTTCTCGAAGCATTAAGCGCCATTGCTAAGGAAAGATCTGAACTCATGGATAAGGATATTGTCACCATGCTTATTGAGAAGTTAAACGCTAATGACAAAGATGTTCGTCTGGCTGCTGCTGAGGTTTTGCTCGAAATTGCCAATAAAAACTGCACTCTGATAGATGACACAGTTGTTACTGCACTCATTAATAAAATAAAAGATGGAACAAGCGAAATAGGACAAATCGCAGCACAAATATTGGGAGCTATTGCAAAGAATAAAAAGGAGTTACTCGATCAAAATATTTTTAATGTCACACATAATGCAACAGGAAATGAAAGTTTAGTCTGGATGTTACAATTGACTTTCCATTCAAACACCCGTGCAGCTGCAGCGACTGCTATAGGCGAAATTGCGAAAAATCACCCAGATTTTAAGAGTTATCTCGATGAAATACATCGCAATATTATTTCAAGGCTTTCTGAAGAATTAACAGATGGGGTTCCCAAGGTTCGTCAAGCTGCAGTACAGGCCTTAGGAGAAATTGTTTTAGTGATGCCAGATCTTATAACTCAAACAATTGCTGATCAAATCATGCAAATAGTATTACAGGACGCAAATGTAAAAGTTTTCTCTATGTCTGCTATTACATTAGGGAAAATTGCTCGTCATTGTTTGAAATTGGATATCGAAAAAATACTAGACAATTTTAGTACTGCTTTACAAAACAAAGTCCTTTTTGAAAGATCCGCTCTAGCGATAAGCGAAATAATTAGAGAGAAACCTATGTTAAATCTCAAAAAAGAAGCAATTTTTCATCTTATCAAAGGGCTGATTACAGAAAATCCTTCTGCTCCTGGTCAATATATTTTTTCCTTACCTGCTGCAAAAGCCTTAAAAGAGATTGCTAGTGCAAGAGCGGATTTGTGGCATAGTGATGATGCTTTACATCTAAGTAAAGCCTTATATGGCATACAGGACACTAATTTGGATGAAAAAGGCGAGTTTACAATTAACTTAATCCAAGCATTAAAAGAGATTGCAAAAAGTCATTATGATTTAATGCATCCTGATTTTATGCCTGCTCTCATTGGCCATTTATATAGTCAAAATTTGAATGTATGTCAAACCGCGGCTGAAGCTTTAGCGGAAATTGAAAAAGTAAAACCGGAACTAATCACCCCAGAGATTCGAAATAAATGGATTCTCGAATTAGACGATTCTAACCCTCTCATTTCTCGAGGTGCTGCGATGGCTTTAATTAAAATAGAGGATGCAAGAAAGAAAAAAGTAGAAGCGGTCGGCACAACAGCAACTGCGACAAAAATCCTAACTCCGGAGCGCTCTGTTTCTGATGTGTTCAACAATCTTTTAGAAAAAGTTCTGACTGATCCGAGAGTACAGGAAGCCATGAGAAGTGTTCTCCAAGAAATAACAGGATCTCCAAATCCAGCTGCACCAGAACAGCCTCCGACTGTCGTTGAGACACAAAGATCTACTGATCCTGATGCTGAGAAAAAAATCGATGTAATTATTTCTCAACTAAAATTAAAACTGAAAGGCGGTTCAGAACAAACTCAAATAGAAGCTGTTAAAGCTTTAGGGGCTATTTATTTAGCCAAAGTTGAAAGAGGAGAGGCAATAGACTTATCTGATTTGGAAACTTTATTAAGCGACAAAAAGGAAGAGGTTTCTGTACGCAGAGCTGCAGCTACTGTATTAGGAAATATTTATGCTGCGATGATGAGAAAAGGGTGGGATATAAATTTTACTGCGCTTTCAAATGCTTTAGAGGAAGAAGGAAGCGACTCTTTACAAATTGCTGCAGCCAAAGCTTTTGGTCAAGTGGATGCTGTCGCCGTTGAAATGGGAAGAAAGAAATTAGATGATTTGCTTGCGGATTTAAATAATGCAAGTGATTTTAATCAAATCAGAGCGGCTGAAGCCTTAGGAGATTTTTATGCTACAAAAATTGAAAAAGACGATGATCTCACAGAATTAGGAAATAAATTAAATCAACGTGGAAATTCTAGAGTGAAAGATGTTGTGATCCTTGCCCTAGGAAAAGTTTATGCAAGCATGATCAAAAAGGGAATTCAAACTTACCAAGGAGCTCCTCTCGGTGTTTATGTGGCTGACGTAAGTGCCCTGGTTGAAACAGGAACTCTTTCCAATAAATATCATGCGGTAATCGCGATGAGCATGATTTATGCTGTAAGCATTGAGGTTGAAGAGGATGTGAAAGATAAAATTTTATCAAAGTTATTGGATACAAATTTTATCTTAGGAGGAGATAGAGAACTTTGTGCAGACGTTGAACACTTTGTCTCAGAGATCTACGTTACAAAATTTAAAAAAGCTGAAGAATCACATCAAGGGCAGCGTGAAATAGAAAAATTATTACAGATGTTGAATCACGAAAAACCAGAATATTTCTTCATTGCAATGAAAGCTTTAGGGCAAATCTATGCTTTGATGATTACAAAAGGGCAAAGCATTGATACTCCCGAGTTTAAAAAAATAGAAGATATATTAGAGAGGTATAAAAAAGGTTCTGATATTCATAAAGCTGTAGAGGCTTTTGGCCCTATTTATACCGCTAAAATTCGACAAGGACGAGTACTAGATGCATCTGATACTGATGCAATAGAAATCCTTGAAGATTTTAAGGGAGAGCTCTCTAATGAAATAGCAGTTGCAAAAGCATTAGGACAAATTCGTGCAGCAAAAGTCGCAGCAGGTCAAATAAGCTTAGAAGATTTAAAGAAAGAGCTAGAAGGCGGTAATGGCAAGAGTCGTTCAGCAGGTGTTATTGGATTAGGCCAGGTATGTTTGGATTTGCTTAAGTCTTTTCCAAAATCAGAGTCTGGGACAGCAGGTGAAGCTACAACTGGAGCGACCAGTGCTGCAACAACTACAACAGCCACTAGCGATACCCGTGACATCGTACTAAAACCTATTAATCCCGAAATCGAGCAAAAGATTCCAGAAATTATCACCAAAATCACTGAAGCATTGGATGATCCGGATGAAAATATTTGCATGGCTGCGATCGAGGCGATAGCACAAATTGCAAAAACGCGTGGTGATTTGATTGATCAAAAGATTATAGATAAATTTTTGGATGCGCTTGAGTCTTCGTCTCCCCAAACGATTCGAGGCGACAAAGTCTTAATTGCGATTGCTCAAACTTTTGGAGTGATGGCAGAAAACAAACATAAATTAATCAATAAGCCGCTGGTGGATAAACTCGTTGCTGGGCTCGTTAATAAAAATAAAAACGTGGGTGAAGCCATCGCTGAACTTTTGGGAAAAGCAGCTAAATCGCGGCTAGAGCTGATGGATAAATCCTCTGTCAAATTTTTAATAGATAAACTCAAAGCTGACCCGAGAGATTTTCCTCAGATTGCAAAAGCTCTAGGGGAGATCGCGGCGGCTGATTCCACGTTAATAGACCTAAGTGAAATATTAAAGTTGTTTAAACAACCTTCTTTCTCGGAAACTCGAGAAAATGCCGCCCGAGCTTTGGGAGAGATTGCAAAGACTGGATCTCGGTTGATCAATGGAGAGGTCGTGACTCAGATTTTAGGCTTAATGGGGTATGAAGGTCTTGAGGGTCGCAAAATATTGGCAGAGGCCCTAGGGAATATTGCGAAAGGCCGGGCTGATTTATTAAATTTGGAAGTTGTTTCCCAGCTGGTGGTCAATCTTGATACCACTTCGAGAAAAACAATTTTTGCACAAGCGTTATTAGAGGTCGCAAAAACGAGGCCCGAACTGGTCGTTAATCATCCACGTTATACTTATATCAAAAATCAATTTACCACATTGCTCACAGATAGTGACCCGAATAACCGTAGAATTGCAATTTTGGCTTTGGCTGAAATAGAACGAGATGGAACTATTCTCATTCCGTCTCTCTTTGATAAATTGCAAGATTCAGATTTAAATGTTCAACAAGCTGTAGCTCAAGCTGTTGTCAAGATTGTTCTGACCTATCATGCAGATGAATTAATCATACATCTTATAGAAAAACTTATCGGAGGTAATGAAGTTGAACAAAAAGGGGCCGCACTCGCTTTAGGAGAAAATGCAAAGTCGGGGCATAAATTTGAAGATGAAGAAGTCGTGGAAGAACTTATTGCAAAACTAGGCGGTACTACTAATCCAGATATTCGGCAAGTTATAGCGAGGGCGATCAATGAAATCGCTAAGTCGCAACCTAATCTTTTTTCGCTTCCAAAGTTGCAAGCGCTTATTGATCGTTTATTTACAACCGATTCAAAAGCTCAGGAAGAGCTTATTGAAGCCATTTCAGTTATAGCAAAAGTCAGCCCTCAACATTCTGAATGTGTGAGGCGAAAACTTGGAGAGAAATTTGACTCGAATGACTTTAAAGTTCAAATGATCGTTGTGAATGCCACAATTAAAATGGTTCATGTTTGGCCTGGCTTTATCGATGATGCGATGAACAAATTTAAAGATAGCGGTGATTATTGGGAATTTATTTCTACGATGGCTAAAGCCATCGGAAGAGCAGCCCCTGAAAATCTTAATACAATCACGCCAGAGTTAATGAACGTATTTATACATGCGCTGGAATATTCAGTTGGTGCTGCCGTTGAATTGAGAATTGCAGTCGCTGAGGCCTTTGGAAATATTGCCAAGGCCAGACGCGATTTAATCAATCAAGACGTCATACCTGCATTGATCAATAAATTGCAGAGAGGTTTGTATGGCGAACTAGGTGATTGGAGGCTGAGTAAACCCGTTATTCAAGCTTTAGGAAATATTGCAAGTTTTTCAGTGAAAAGTACTTCTCCTTCTTTAGCTGGGGCCAGCCATTCAGGTACTGATCAATTGATGGATAAAGCAATTTTAGAAGAAATGCTTTCTATTTTTTGGTTTCTTTTGACCATTGCCCAACCGGCGTATGTTGTCGATTTGATTCCTCGATTGGCAGAGTTGCTGGCGCCTTATTCTGGAGTTCAAGTGCTCAAGGATTTGTTAGAGCAGGCGATTGCTTTTCAGAAAGATGAGGGAGTTGTTGCTGAATTAAGAAAAATAACGACTGAAGGAAAAGTGGCAATCTTGTCTAATAAGCAAAGGGAAGGGAACGTTCGCCTAATTCAAAAGCTAATCAGTGAAGTTGGGGGAGTTTCAGGCACAGAAGCTCTCAAGAGAAAATTAGATGAAATTTTGAAGCAAGTACAAGAGGGTCAAGCAATTTCTACTTCTGAAGTTAATTTTAAAGATTTATTCCTCCTTGTTGATAAAACTTCTAGATATGACCTGGCTTCAAAAATTGCCAAATTAATAGATCAAATTATGCCTGACGGCTATACAGGGAACCGCGGACTAGTCGTCATGGCTATTGAGCAAGAGTTGTTGACCGGCCTCATGTCATCTCGAGGGAGCACTAGCGACCGTAATGACACCGCACGTAGCACTTCAATGGAAGAAAAACTGATTGAAGCTTTGCAAGTAGCGGCTCAAGAGAAAGGTATTGCTTCTAATAAAATTAAAAGTATCTTCGACATACTTAGAAATGGATTTGATTTATTTACATTTATGAATGATGATGTCTCAAACGAAACGATCTGCCAACTTGTCGATATCATTCATGACATTACAGGATTAGATGTAGATGTGAT